>SXQV01000079.1 GCA_005792805.1 Methylococcaceae bacterium
ACCCGTGGTGAGGAGATCAGCCGTCCGCTGGACGATGTAGTCGCTGAACTGGTTGCGCTGGCGGAACAGGGCGTTCGCGAGGTCGTGCTGCTGGGTCAGAACGTCAATGCCTACCGGGGGCTGATGGATGACGGCGAAATCGCCGATTTTGCGCTCCTGCTCCACTATGTGGCGGCCATCGACGGCATCGAGCGTATCCGGTACACCACCTCACACCCGGTCGAATTCAGCGACAGCCTGATCGAGGCATACGGGGAAATTCCCAAGCTGGTCAGTCATCTGCATCTGCCGGTGCAGAGCGGCAGTAACCGGATTCTCGGGCTGATGAAACGCGGGCACACTCGCGAAGACTACATCGCCAAGATCGCCCGGCTTCGCGCCGTTCGCCCTGACATCTCGCTTTCCTCTGATTTTATCGTCGGGTATCCGGGCGAAACGGCAGCAGATTTCGAGGCCACCATGGAGTTGATCGAGGCTTTGGTGTTCGATCACTCTTACAGCTTTATTTACAGCCCGCGTCCCGGCACACCGGCGGCAGACCTGCAGGATGATGTGCCTATGGCCGAGAAGAAACTCCGGCTGGCGCGGTTGCAGAGCCGCATCAACGAAATGGCGGCGGATATTTCCCGCCACATGCTGCACAGCGTCCAGTCCGTACTGGTTGAAGGCACGTCGCGGCGGGATGGGGCAGAACTCTCCGGGCGTACCGAAAACAATCGGGTGGTCAATTTTCCCGGCGATCCCCGGATGATCGGCCAGTTTGTGGAGGTGTTGATTACCGAGACCATGCCCAACTCGTTGCGTGGCCGCTGGCTGCCGCCGGACAGTGCCGAACCTTCCTCACCCAAGGCTCAGCACTCACTTGCCTAACACCTTAACGACTCTCCAGCTCCATCTGGAACCGGACGACAATGAGCGGCTGGCCAGCCTTTGCGGGCAATTTGATGAGCACCTCCGCCAAATCGAACGGCGGCTCGGCGTCGAACTGGCCAATCGCGGCAACCACTTCACCATCATTGGCCCGGAGCGTGCGGCCCGGGCGGCGGTGAAAGTGGTGGAGAGCCTGTTCGATGCCAGCCAGGAAGAGGTCATCACGCCGGAGCGTGTGCATTTGTCCTTGCAGGACTCGAACGTCGAGTCGATGTTGAAGGCAGAGTCCAGCCGCCCTGAAATGGCTCCCGCGCTTCGCACCAAACGCGGCATTATTCGGGCAAGAGGTGCCAATCAGCAGCGCTACCTGCAAAGCATCAGTCAATACGACATCAACTTCGGCATCGGTCCTGCCGGTACCGGCAAGACTTATCTGGCCGTTGCCTGCGCCGTGGCTGCCCTGGAACGTGAGGAAGTGCGGCGGCTCATTCTGGCCCGGCCCGCCGTAGAGGCGGGCGAAAAGCTGGGTTTTCTGCCGGGGGATATGGCGCAGAAAGTCGACCCTTACCTCCGGCCACTCTACGATGCGCTTTACGAGATGCTGGGTTTCGATCGGGTAGCCAAGCTGATAGAGCGGAATGTGATTGAGGTTGCGCCGCTGGCATTCATGCGTGGACGTACCCTGAACGACTCCTTCATCATTCTGGATGAGGCGCAAAACACCACGGTGGAGCAAATCAAGATGTTCCTGACCCGGGTCGGGTTTGGTTCCAGGGTGGTGGTGACGGGTGACATCACCCAGATTGACCTGCCACGCAATAAAGAGTCCGGGCTACGCCACGTTCTTGAGGTTCTGCGTCAGGTTGAAGGGATCAGCTTCACCTTCTTCGGTGTCCACGACGTGGTGCGTCATCCGCTGGTGCAGCGGATTGTGGCGGCCTACGAAGCCTATGATCAGACGAAGCTGCCGGATGCCCCCCATGATCGTTGATGTTGATGTGGCCGTGACGGCATCGGTCCCTGAAGAAGCGCTGTTTCAGCGGTGGGCCGGGGCAGCCAGTGAGCCTGAGACCGATGCCGAGCTATCCATTCGCCTTGTGGATGAAGCGGAAAGCGCCGAACTCAACCAGACCTACCGGCACAAGACCGGTTCGACCAACGTCCTCAGCTTTCCCTGCGAGGTGCCGGCCGGGGTTCCCAATGCCTTGCTGGGAGATCTGGTGATTTGTGCGCCGGTGGTTGAGCGCGAGGCGCGGGAGCAGGGCAAAACTGCCGAAGCGCATTGGGCGCACATGGTGGTTCACGGTGTCCTGCATCTGCGCGGCTATGACCATCTGCAGGACGATGAGGCAGAGGCGATGGAGGCGATGGAAGTCGCGATTCTGTCGGGTTTAGGTTATCCCAATCCTTATGAGATCGAAGAGGCAGTGCCCATATGAGCGATGCACCCGTCGTCGAGCATCGAAGTTGGCTCGAACGATTGACCCACTTTATCTCCGGCGAACCCGAGGATCGCGATGATTTGCTGGAGTTGCTGAGAACCGCCCAGAAACGCAAGCTGATCGAACAAGAAGCCCTCTCCATGATCGAGGGCGTACTCCAGGTCTCCGAACTCCGCGTTCGAGACATCACTATTCCCCGCTCGCAAATGGTTGTCGTGCCGCAGGATGCGGAAATCGAAACCATCTTTCCCCTGGTCGCCGAATCGGCTCATTCCCGCTATCCCGTCATTGGCGAAGATCGTACCGAGGTTGTTGGCATCCTTCTCGTCAAGGATTTGCTGCTACAGAGCCTCAAGGACCGGTCGAAAGTCGTCCGCGATGTCATGCGCCCGGCGCTTTATGTGCCGGAAAGCAAACGGCTGAATGTCCTGCTTAGAGAGTTTCGCGCCACTCGCAGCCACATGGCCATTGTCGTTGACGAGTACGGCGCAGCAGCGGGGCTGGTCACGATTGAGGATGTGCTGGAGCAGATCGTCGGCGAAATCGAGGACGAGCATGATTTTGGCGATGAAGAGTACATCTTCCGCAAAAGTGATCGGGAATTCACGCTCAAGGCACTCACGCCGATCGAGGAATTCAACGAGTATTTCAATGCCGGATTCAAGGACGACGAGTTCGATACCATCGGCGGACTGATCGTCCACCATTTGGGCTACGTGCCTAAACGTGAGGAAAAAGCCGACCTTGGCCGTTACCGTTTCATCGTGACTCGTACCGATGGCCGGCGGATCGAATTGCTCAAACTGGTTTTGATGCCCGAAGAGCCGGCCCAGTCCTGAATCGGCGCGGGGCGCTCTTCTGCGCACCCGGCGTCCCCCTCAAGTCATACGTCTCTGTGATGAGGCGGTCCAGACAACCGACGCGCCCCCATGGCGGCTAATGCTCCGACAGCACCGTGCGGCATTCCGCCGGCATCACCGGCTTGGGCGGTGGTGCCGCTTTGGGGGTGCCGCCAGTGCCGGGCGTTTTGCGGATCCACCAGTCCAGTTCGTTACAGCCATCCCCCAGGGGGATGGGATCCTGACGTTTGCAGGACGGGCTGTCGGGAGGGCAGGCCAGCCGCATGTGGAAGTGATCCTCATGGTGATACCAGGGCCGGATTTTCCTTAGCCAGCTCCGGTCGCCGCGAGCCGAGCGGCATAGCTCCTGCTTGATGCGTGCATTCACGAAAATGCGATCGACGGCTGGCTGGCTGGCTGTGGTTTTCAGCATCTGTGCGTGGTGATCGCTCCAAAGCCCGTAATTCAAGCCTTCGCTGGCTGGGCTGAGGAGGCTGTAGGCGCTGACATTGGAGCGGGTGCGGTTGGTGCCAAGGTGCAGGGTCGGGCTCAGGTCGAACCAGACATCCGCATCCAGCCCGGTCTGGTGGCTGCGATGGCCAAATGGCATCGGGCCGCCGCGCGCCATGCCGAGATCACCCACATGCATGATGCCCAGTCCCTGCGCCGCCCGCCGTCCCAATGCCTTGATGGAGTCAATCAGGCTCGGATGACCGTAATAACGGTCACGCTCCAGGTGCATGACAACATAGCCGTCTCCCTCGGTGGGCAGCGTTCTGGCACCGCTGATGCAGCCTGCGCTGGTGTCACCGATGGCGCGGGAGGGGCCTGGGGCAGGTCCAGGGACAGCGGCCCAGGCGTTGGCAAAGCCCGGGCGGCTAAAAAAGGCTAGCAGCAGGACGGCAAGATAACGGGTGAGGTTCATAAAACGTGACTGAGCTTTGGGGCGTGAGTTTGCAAAGCGCACAGATCAGCCAGCTGGGGCGGCGGCGCTTGAAGGCTGATGGGCGTCAGCCGGAGAAGGCCGTACAGAAGCCTTGGACTGGCTGGGCGGCCGGTCAGCTTTCGTTTGAGTCCCGGGTGATTTTACCCTCAACCGGTGTGGCGTTGTCCTTATCCTTGCCCAGGGAGAATCGCTTGGTGGCCCCGACGACCCAGCCGCGAGCCCGGTCCAGCTTGGTCTTGTGGATTTCTTCTTCCAGCACCAGACGTTGCCGCTCCATGGCCAGTAGTTCAATCTCCCGCTCCAGGTGCATGCGTACATCAACGTAATTGGATGCCCGCTCATTCTTTTCTTCCAGGCTGACTTCCCGTTCCAGGTGTTTGAGTTCAGCTTCCTGGCGGAGTCGTTCGCGCTTGAGGCGAATTTCGCTATCGATTTTCTCTGCCTCCCGGGTTTCCTCGCCCAGCAAGGCCTCCCGGGCCTGTAGTACCTGCTCCTGCTGCTGTTCGCGGAGCAGGGCGGTTTCCTGCTTCAGCAGCTCCAGCAATTTGCTTTGCTGTTCCAGATTCAGGCGCTGTTCAAGCATCAGCTCTTCATGCCGCTCGCGGGCGGCGCGTTCCAGGGTCTCGCGGCGGCGGCGCAAAATCTGCAACGCGATGCCGTGGCGTGCGAGGTCGGCAGACGCAATATCCTCATCCAGCCGGTCTGGGTCGATTTCAGCGAAACTTGCCTCGATCTGACAGCGGCAGCGACTCTGGATGTCACGGATGGCCAACAGCTCATGCACCAGCGTTTCAATGCTTCTTTCCAGGAAGGCATGTCCCTGGTCGAGCCAATCCACCGACTCCAGATGGCACAGTTCCGCCTCGGCCGCATCCTTCAGCAGGCAGCGATATTGCTGACGGATATGGTCGCCAAGGTGATCCAGGTGCTCGATATGCTCGCGAGCAAAAGCCAGCGTCGGCTGAAAGCGGATGGCCAGACTGGCGTTCACTGTGCACAGGTTTCCCAGTGATGGCGTCTCCAGCGGAATCTCCCAGTCCTCGATGACCAGTTCGTAAACCCGATGATGGACCCGTTTGACGTAATGACGCGGCCGGGCGAACAATCGCTGATAAGGCCCCAGCCTGGCCAGTACGATGCGCCGGTCTCCCTCGAAGCCAGCAATCCACTGGCTGTCGTTGGGTTCCCAGCCAAAGTCATCCATGGAGTTTCTTCCGCATGGCTGCGGCCAGGGCATCATCATTGGCGGGTTCCGGCCTGAGCCGTGATTCGGTCTGCCGCGCCAGCCGTTCGGCCACGATGGGGTAAAGATTGGGAGCAAACTCGACTTTTTTGCCGTTCATTTTGCGCAGGTAGCCCCGGTTGAGCAGGAAGGCCACCGAGAACATGCGGTGCCAGTCCGGCACCCGTCGGGCTCTTTCCAGTTCCGTGCGTTCAAGGCTGAATTCCAGTTCGTCATTTTTGTTGATCGTGAACTGGCTGAACTGGCGTAATCCCTGAAAAGCCAGATCCTTTTCCTCTTCCGAAAGCGGGCCTGGCGCGGTCATTTCCAGGCGGTAGGACAGAACCAGCGTGAAAAAGTCCACCATGACGGCGCAGGCCAGCGCAAACCAGGACAGATTTGCCCACATGTCGAAGGATGGCGTAATGCCGCTGGAGAGTTCCGTGAACGAGGCCAAGCGCGGAATCGCAATAGGTGTCCGGCCATTGCCGGACGCCAGCTGATCGGCGGCACCCTGCATGGCATGAAAAGCCTCGATCAGCTGGTTATACGCCAGGCTGTCGTTCATCTGTCCGGAAAAAACCTGCAACGCGGCGCGCGTGTCGGCCAGGCTTTTTTCCAGCGGCTGGGCGTCGGTTTCCAGCTTCTTCAGTTTGGCCTGCTCGCCCTGGAGGATGTCGTTGTAAAACTCCCAGACCCTGCCCTTGCCGACCCCCTGTCCGGTCATGCCGGGCTGCACGCCCATGTAAGCCTGCTGGGACTCTCGTGCGGCGGCTTCGATACGGGACTGCTGATCTGCCGTCAGCCGGCTTTTGATGGCGACGACATCGGCGATATAGCGGTTGACCTCATTTGACAGCTGCCTCTGCCGCTCGACAAGAATCGAATCCCGCTGGGAAAACTCGTAAAACTTGAAGTACGAAAATGTCACTGACACGGTGAGCGCCACGAGCAGCGACAGGACGATACTCAGGAAGCGGGCCGGATTGGCGCGCCAGTGTATCCCCGCCAGTTCCAGTGAGCAGATGACAACGATGGACTGCACGGCCACCGTTACGATCAGGGCGATCCATGGCGTGATGAAAAAGCTCAACCCGTAATAGGTGGTGTAGCCCGAGGCGACGCTGAGCATCAGCACGATGGGCACCGACAGCACCCGCAGCAGACCGACGAACGTCGTCTGAATCAGGTTTAGCCAGCCGCCGATGCGCCAGACGGTGGAGTGGCTCATGGCGGCTGACGCAGTGAGGGGGAAGGGTGCCTGTCGCAGGCAGGGATCCAGTAGGGCATGGTTTTTATTCTTGTTGGGGCTGCCTTGAATTTGCGGCTATCCTAGCGCGTCAACCCACAGCCTGTGAAGCATCTCCTATGACCCTTTTCTGGATATTTCTCATACTCGTCATTCTGATTGTCGTTGGCAATGCGATGACCCTGTTGCGCAGCGCGAAACCGCCAAAGATTCCTGAGGGGGTTAAACCTCAGCCGTATGGAGCAGATGACGAGGGCTAGACGACGGTATTGAGCGGGCAAGACGGCTTACTCCCCGATGATCTTCACCAGCACCCGCTTGCGGCGCTGGCCGTCGAATTCGCCGTAGAAAATCTGCTCCCACGGGCCGAAGTCCAGCTTCCCCCCGGTTACGGCGACGACCACCTCGCGCCCCATCACCTGGCGCTTCAGGTGCGCATCGCCGTTGTCTTCACCGGTCAGGTTGTGCCGGTAACGGCTTAAGGGCGCATGCGGTGCCAGCTCCTCCAGCCAGCGTTCAAAATCGCCATGCAATCCCGGCTCATCATCGTTGATGAACACCGAGGCCGTGATGTGCATGGCATTCACCAGCAGCAGACCCTCGTGGATGCCGCTGTCCCGCAGGCAATCCAGTACCTCGCCGGTCATGTTGATGAAACCCACGCGCTGAGGCGTGTTAAACCAGAGTTCCTTGCGGTAGCTTTTCATGCGGATTTGCCTCTTGCGGTGTGTGCCAGAATCCAGGGCGATGGGCAGTCTAGCGCAATGCTGGCCAGTGACCGAGTGGCGGCGCGGGGTTCGGGGTTCCCCCGGCTCATGACAAGCCGGGTTAATCCGGTTACAGTGCGGGCCACGCTGACAGGGGCGATACCGGATGCTCCCTGGAAGCTGCAATTAGAGGGCTGGGCAACTTGTCCGAGTTGAACGGCATTGTCTACAATGGTGACGGTCTAGTTTTTCCATGCTTACTAAATGAGAGGACATTCATGATGAACAACCAATTCCGAAAGATGCAGCAAGGTTTCACCCTGATCG
>SXQV01000080.1 GCA_005792805.1 Methylococcaceae bacterium
CTTCCTGTCGCCATACAGTATCGGCCAGCCCGGCAGCCGCCGGTAGAGATTGCCGAGGGTGACATAGGCGGCGGCATCCAGCGCCGGTGGATCGAGGTCGATGGCCTTTTGCAGCAGCGTGCGTGCCTGTTCCAGCATGTCCAGGGTGTCGAGCCCCAGTGCTGCCGCGCTGTAGGTACAGAGAATGATGGCTTCAACAATCATGGGTTCGGCGCGGTCAGGGTGCAGGCTTTCGAGTGTACGAACCCGGCTCAGGAGATCCCTGTATTTCGGCGCACGCTGGTTTCTGGGTGCTTCGTAAAAAACGGTAGCCCATTCGGACTGGAGGCTTCGCGCCGCCGTCTCGACCCGGTCAGCGGGTTTGGTCTGGGCAGACGCGGGGGCCACGCTGAGGCAGAGCCCAGCCGGGAGAGCCAGCAGGGCTTGCATGAGAAACCGGGTGAAGCTCACGGCACAACTCCTCACTTCTTTGTTGATGGCTTGCAGGCTTGGGGCGATCCCGTCCGCACCGCGCTGTCCCTGGCCGGGATGGGATCGCTCAGCCCTTGGCCGGGATGGGATCGCTCAGGCCGTCATGGCCAGGTGGACTATCGCACCCAGGCCGGAACGAAGTTCAGCAAGGCTGATGCGGCCATCATGATCGGCGTCCAGGGCGTCGAATACGGCATCGGTGCCCAGCCATTCTTCGCGCGTGATGTGGCCGTCGCCATTGCTGTCGAAAGCCTGGAACAGCTCGTGGGAGGAACGGGCCAAGGCGGGGTCGCTTTCCAGTTGGCTGAGGCGCCGAGCCAGCAGGGTTTCGGTATTTTCCAGTGCTTTGGTGAATCCCTGAATGCCCTCGGCGAGTTTGTCCGAGGCCATGCGATCGGCCGCGTGCATGGCGTCGAAGCGGGTTTTGTCGATTTCAATACGCTCAGGCCCGGAGTGGCTGGCTTGGGCGGGGTCCAGCTTGCGTTCAAGGACGCCTTCCATCTCGGTCAGCTCCTTGAGCAGCGACGGGGATATGGTCAGCAAATCGCAGCCGGCCAGCCCGATGATTTCACCGGTGTTGCGGAAGCTGGCACCCATGACCTCGGTCGTGTAGCCAAATTTTTTGTAGTAGTTATAAATTTGTGTGACCGAGAGCACGCCGGGGTCTTCCGCCGGGGCGTAATCCTTGCCGGTCTCCTTTTTGTGCCAGTCCAGGATGCGGCCAACGAACGGCGAAATCAGCGTGACCCCGGCCTCGGCGCAGGCGGCCGCCTGATGCAGGCCGAACAGCAGCGTCAGGTTGCAGTGAATGCCTTCGGCTTCCAGCCTTTCGGCAGCGCGGATACCTTCCCAGGTGGAAGCGATCTTGATGAGAATCCGGGAGCGCTGGATGCCCGCTGCTTCGTACTGGGCGATGATCTCGTGCGCTTTCTGCACGGTGGCCGCCGTATTCCACGAAAGGCGGGCATCCACCTCGGTAGACACCCGGCCCGGGATAATCTCCAGAATCCTCAGGCCGAAGGTAATGGCGAGTCTGTCGAAAGCCATGGAGACCAGCTCCGTGTGCGAAGCCGCCGGACCCAGATGCTGCCGGGCCTGTCGCAGCGTATCGTCCACCACGTCCTGATATTCCGGCATTTGCGCGGCAGCGGCGATCAGTGACGGATTGGTGGTGGCATCGCGTGGCGTGTAGCGGCGTATGGCCTGGAAGTCACCGGTGTCGGCCACTACCACGGTCATGGTGCGGAGTTGATCAAGTAGCGTCTGGCTCATGCAGGGCTCCTGCGATTGATGAGGTTAAGGGTTTGCGTCTCGCTGAAGCCGGTTCACGCTGCGTTGCGTTCAAACCAGAGTTTCATGGCGATGATGCTCAGTGAAAGCACGAGTGTAATGCTATTGGCCAGTACGATGGGCATTGAATGGATGGAGGCTCCATAAATCAGCCATAGCAGCACGCCGAGGCTGAACAGCAGAAACATGCCGTAGGAAATATCGCTGGCCGACTGGGAGCGCCAGGTTTTGATGACCTGCGGGATGAATGAAACGGTGGTCAGGGTGCCCGCGAGGCTGCCGACAAGATCGGGGGTTTCCATGGGTGGCCGGAGTAGAAAAAGGGTTGCGTGGTGCGGCGAACTCTAGCATGTGTGCAAAGGACCGGGCTGGGGTTGCTTCATCCGTGCGCCCGATCTGCACGGCCCCCGCTCCGGCGGTGACACCGGGAAAGTCTTTCATGCCAAAATGTCCTTGAAGAGACATTATTCAGTCCCGGATGGGAGGGAGCATTGTATGGCGGCAGTAAGCACAGACTGGGTCAAGTTCTTGGGGCTGGAAAGGCGCAAGCTTTCGCCGCTCGGCTACGTGGACTGGGTGAATGAAGGGTTACCCGCTGAAATCCTGAATACGCTCACAGGGGCCGTAGCGCCCAACGACAGGCAGTTTGTCAATCGGCTGATGGGCAGTAAGTCGACGCGCTACCGGCGCGTTGATAAGCCGCTATCGGTTGAATCGGGTTTCCGGGCGGTACGGGTCGCCATCGTGTGGGTCATGGCCGTTGATGTGTGGAAAAGCGAGGAAGCCGCGAGAGCGTTTCTGCATCGGCCTCACCCGATGCTCGAAGCGCGTAAGCCCATCGACGTTGCCATTCAGTCCGAACTCGGTGCAGAGTTGGTCAGGTCGATACTCGGAGAGTTGCGGTACGGGTCGGCGGCGTGAGCGCACAGGTTCTTGATCGCGTTCTTCTCTGCTACCGGATCGGTGATCCGGGTGGCCAGTACCCGGTGTTCAGTCATGAGGGCTCCCGCCTTTTTCCTGGCAGGTGGAACACTCCCAGTTCCCCGATGATCTACTGTGCCGAGCACTACAGCACAGCGATGCTGGAAAAGCTGGTTCATGGTAGCGGCCAGATGCCCCCGGATCAGCACAGCGTTGAAATCACTATTCCGCCGGGTGTGACCTATGAGCAGGTTACGGTTCATCACCTCAGGCACTGGGACAATCCTGACCGGCGGGTTTCGCGTGACTTCGGCGAGCAGTGGTTTATCGAGCAGCGGTCGCTGTTCCTGCTTGTGCCGAGTGTCGTGGCCCGGATGGAGCGCAATGTGCTGATTAACCCCTTCCATCCCGGCTTTGGCAAGGTGACACAGGGGCTGGCTGAGCCGGTACGGTGGGACGAGCGGCTATTTTCGGTGTGACCCGCCGAATCTTTCTTGCGCCTTCGCCGGTGACCCCGCCCCCTCCGCAACAGCGATGCCCCGCATTGAAACCGTTGCCTGAACAGGCTACCGCCTTGGCAAGGCTGGCAGGCGGTCATGACTCAACCAGTGCGGCATATGCCGCAGTGAGTGTGTGAAATGGCTCACAAAAAAACAAAAC
>SXQV01000081.1 GCA_005792805.1 Methylococcaceae bacterium
AGATAATGGCCGGTAAATCCATCGTGACGCAAGGGCAGCAATCTTCCACCAGATCTCATGCCCTCTGAAACCCAGCGCCTCGAATCCCTCTGCCGGCAAAAGTGCGGCACTGGACGCGCTGAAGAAATTCTTCCTGCACCAGGCGTTTTCCGCCGTCCTGCTGGTCCCGACTTTTGGCAAAGCGATAGGTCGTTGCCCTCGACACACATTCTGGTCGAGAGTGTTTTTCCTGATCGATGAATAGTTACGGAGTTAAAACCATGCCGCTACGGTCCGATCTCAGTCATTTGCTTGAGCCGGTTCTCTTTCTGGCGAGGGAGGCGGGGCATCGCATCATGGAAATTTACGCCGCTGATTTTGATGTGGAACAGAAGGGCGACCTTTCTCCCCTGACGGCCGCCGATCTTGCTGCGCATGATTGTCTGGTGGAGGGGCTGGAGGCACTGACAGGCTACCCGATTCTTTCCGAAGAATCGGCGGCGCTGCCGTTCGAGGAGCGGTCGAAGTGGGACACTTACTGGCTGGTCGACCCTCTGGATGGGACCAAGGAATTCATCAAGCGCAATGGCGAGTTTACCGTCAATGTGGCGCTGATTCATCGGCACCAGCCGGTGCTGGGTGTGGTGTATGTGCCCGCCTTGGGCGTGGCCTATTTTGCCGGTGTAGGCGGCGGTGCCTTTCGGCAGAACGACGGTGCGCGGCCCTCGCCGATCCGGGTGGCCAGCCCGGCGCATCACCCGTTGCGCGTGGTGGGTAGCCGCTCGCATGGTTCGCCGGAGATGGAGCGCTATCTGGCCGGACTCGGGGAGCATGAATGTCTGCCGGTCGGCAGCTCCCTGAAATTCTGCCGGGTGGCCGAGGGAGCGGCGGATATCTACCCGCGGATCGGGCTCACGTCCGAATGGGATACGGCTGCCGCGCAATGCGTGGTAGAGCAGGCCGGTGGTGCCGTGGTCGATCTCGATGGCCATCCGCTGCGCTACAACACCAAACCCTCCGTCCTTAATCCCTATTTTCTGGTGTACGGCGACAAATCCCGTGACTGGGTGAAGCTTGCCGCCGGCATCGTCGGCTAGGCGGTCGTCTCTCTGGTCTTGCCCTCGGCGCGAGCTCCAAACCCCGCGCCCACCATGCCCCGCTTCAATCACTGACCGGAAGTAAACCGGAAAGACCGGCAAACAGGTGTCTGTTGACAAGTCAATCCATATCAGGAGGATCAAATCCTCTTCTAATGAGGGATAATCGCTCAAGGGTTTTGATCGGGGAATGTGCCATGAACAATGAATTTGATGTCTTGATTGTCGGTGGGGGTATGGTGGGGGCGACGTTGGGCTGTGCGCTCGGCGATTCCGGTCTGAAGGTGGCGGTGCTGGAAGATGCCCCGCCTGAGGGTTTTGCACCCGACCAAGCCTTCGATCTTCGCGTTTCCGCCGTCAGCATTGCGTCCGCCAATATCCTCAAGACCCTTGGCGTGTGGCGCGGTATCGCGGCCCGTCGGGTCTGTCCATACCGGCGGATGCGGGTCTGGGAGGATCGCGGCGATGTGGAATTTCGGAGCGAAGAAATTAATGAGCCGGTCTTGGGCCATATCGTCGAAAACCGCATCATTCAATTGTCGGCTCTGGAACGATTGAAGGATTACAGCAATGTCACTCTGCTGTGTCCGGTGAAGACGAAAGGCATCAGCTATGCCGCTTCTGGATCCAGCGTCGAGCTGGAGGACGGACGGATCCTGAAGGCCCGTTTGCTGGTTGCTGCCGATGGCGGGTTTTCCCGGGTGCGTCAGGCGGCGGGCATGGGCGTCAGTGGCTGGGATTACGAGCAGCATGCTTTGGTCCTGACGGTCGACACTGGCTATGGGCAGCAGGACATTACCTGGCAACGATTTACCCCGGTCGGGCCGCAGGCGCTGTTACCTCTCCCCGGAGCGCATGCTTCGCTGGTCTGGTACAACACCCCGGAGGAGGTCAAGCGTTTGAAAGCGTTGCCCGATGACCGCCTGCTGGTTGAGCTGTCGCAGACCTTCCCCGGCTGTCTCGGTGAAATCAAGGCCATTACCGCCCGGGGGAGCTTTCCGCTGCGGCGGCAGCACGCGTTGAGATATGCCAAGGAAGGTGTGGCCCTGATTGGCGATGCGGCTCACATGATTCACCCCCTGGCGGGGCAAGGCGTTAATATCGGTCTGCTGGATGCGGCGGCCCTGGCGGAGGTGCTCATTGCCGCCCATAAGCAGGGCGCGGACATCGCGGATTTGTCCATCCTTTCAAAATACGAGACGATGCGGCGTCGCAACAATCTCTTGATGATGACGGTGATGGATGCGTTCTACCGGGCGTTCGGCAGTAATGTTGCGCCCTTGCGGTGGGTCAGGAACCTCGGTCTGGGTGTCGCCGAACGGTTGAAGCCCGCCAAGAAACTGGCCATGAGCTATGCCATGGGGCTGAATGGAACCCTGCCAAAACTGGCGCAGGGCGAAGCGTTGGTGGGCTGATCCTTTGGGTTACAGCCTCCTGTTGACTTGCATAATGACTTTTTAATGAGGAAGCCTCCATGAAAATGACAAGATATGTTCTGGTTGCCGGTATCGTGCTTCTGTCCGGCTGCGCCACCTATTCGGGCTGGCAACCGGTCGCGGATACTCACAACGACCCGAATGCGGCGAATCTCACCCGAGACACTCAAGAGTGCAAAGGCCTTGCGGCGGAGGCCGGTTCTGCCGGCACCGAAGCCGCCAAGGGCGTGGTTGCGGGTGGCTTGCTGGGTGCCGCAGCGGGTGCGGCCATTGGCGCCGTCGCCGGCAGCCCGGGGAGCGGAGCTGCCATCGGCGCGGCGGCCGGGGGTATCGGTGGCGGTACCTACACCGGTGTCAGCGGTGACGAGCAATACAAGCGCGCCTACATCAACTGCATGAAGGGGCGCGGTCACAACATCATCAACTGATCCCCTGGCCCCGCCAGCCGGTCCCCGGCTGGCGGCAAGCCTTGAATCATGACCTCATTGCTTTCGGTCCATGCCCCCGTGACCTGTCTTAACCAGCTGTTTCGCCAATGCGCGGACAAATTCCCCAATCATCCGGCGGTGCTCAGCGGGCAGACTCGCATCGATCATGAGACTCTCGGACGGCGGTCGGATCAGATTGCCGCCGGACTCGCTGGCCGGGGCGTCCGGCGGGGTGACCGGGTGGCGCTCTACTCGCCCAACTGCCCCGAATTCGTGATGGTGTATGTCGGCATCCTCAAGGCGGGTGCCGTCGTGGTTCCTGTCAATCTCCTCATCAATCACCGGGAAGTCGCGTATGTACTGAACGACGCCGGTATCAGGGGCTTGCTCATTCATCATCAGCTGGATGACCGGGTGGCAGCGATCCAGCGTGATGTGGCGGGATTGGAATTTGCCGCCAGATTCGGCGAGGGTGGCGATTTGACCACAACGCTCGCAGGGCTTCTGGATGAAAGGGCACCGGCTCCCGAGATCGCCATTGACCCGAAGCATGACCTGGCGGCCATTCTTTATACCTCCGGCACCACCGGTTTTCCCAAAGGGGCCATGTTGACCCACGCCAATCTGGTGGCAAACACCCGCAGTGTCCATGCCGCGATGAAGTGGCGTTCCGGTGAGGACCGGGTGCTGGTGGTGCTGCCCATGTTTCATGCCTTTGCGGCTACGGTAGGACTGTTGACTCCCCTGACGAATGGCTGCGCACTGATTCCGGTGCCGCGCTTTGAGCCCGATGCCGTAGCCGAGGCCATCCAGCGGCATCAGGCGACGATTTTCCTTGGCGTGCCCAGCATGTATGGTGTTCTGCTCAGGCTGCGGGACGATAAATTGGCTTTGCTCAGATCGCTGCGTTTTGGCATTGTCGGTGGGGCCGCCATGCCGGTTGCGGCCCTGCATCAATTCGAGGAGAGGTCGGGCATTCGCCTTTATGAAGGGGATGGCCCGACAGAGTGCTCGCCAGTTACCTGCGTCAATCCCATCGATGGATACACCAAACCGGGTACCGTCGGTTTGCCGGTCCCCCAGGTGGAAATGAAGATTGTCGGTGACGATGGTCGTGATCTGCCTGATGGCGAGGTAGGCGAGATTGCCGTGCGTGGTCCCAATGTCATGAAAGGCTACTGGAAACAGCCCGAGGCCACAGCCGAAGTATTTCTGGGTGAGTGGTTGCTGACGGGGGATCTCGGCACCCGCGATCAGGATGGGTATTTCAGTATTGTCGATCGGAAGAAAGATCTGATTATCGTCAACGGGATGAACGTCTATCCCCGCATGATCGAGGAGATTCTCTACGCCTATCCGGGAATGCGGGAAGTGGCGGTGGTGGGTGAGTACAGCGAACTGCACGGCGAAGTCCCAGTCGCTTTCGTGGCGCTGGATGCCAATCCGGCACCGACTGAAAAGATGTTGCGGGATTACTGTCGGGAATCGCTGGGCCGGCATCAGGTACCGAAACGCTTCATCCTTCTGGCTGAACTGCCCAAAAACGCGGCAGGCAAGATTCTCAAGCGGGAATTACGCAAGCAGGGGGAGATCGAAAGGGGAGTGACCGGTTTGTAAGCGAGCAGGGTTTCTGTTGTCTCAAGTTTCTCTTCAAGCCCAGCCTGCATGAACTTAGGGCAGGAGACACTGACAAAAGCAGAGCCTTACTTAAAAGTGGTGGCCCCTTTGCCAGGGCGATAAGCTACCAAAGGACAACAGAACTATAACTACAAGTGTTGCATGCCATGCTGTTTTCGAGAGGAGCCTCAAGCGCCGGGTTTTCAGAACCCGGCGCTCATGTTCGACAGGTCGCAATTTCCCGTCAGATTGGCCTGACCTGTGTTCTTTTGCTGTTCTTGGCGTTGTTCGCTTTCTCCGGGGAGTTGCTGGCTCATGAACGTTGGATTCTAACGCCGGAACAGATTCAGTCGTGGAACGAAAAGCCCATACCTGGACTCTGGAGCACGCTCACCTTCCTGAATGGCTCCATGATAGTGGGGTTCGTGATTTTCACCATCGGCTGGATTCGGCTGGGCTTTACGGGGGCGAGAGAGCTTTTTCCGGATTTACAGGCCAAGCTCGGTTCCTTCGGCTACCTGGTGGCCCCAATCCTGCGATTCTGTCTGGCCTGGGTGCTGATTTCATCGGCGTTCGGCCTGGAGCCCCGTCACGGCGTGGAGCGACTGGCCTCGCCGACCCTGTTTGCTTCTGATCTTGAGTTGAGCGCCACTGTGCCGGGCATGATGGGGCTGCGGTGGTTTGAATTCGTCCTGGGTATCGGCTTCCTGCTGGGTATTTATGTCAGGGTTTGCGCGGCCGGGCTGCTGTTGCTCGCCCTGATCGGTACTCTCCTTTTTCAGTCATCAATCTTTGCTTATGCTGGCGCCTTGATTGGCGTGGCCATTTACCTCCTCTGCCAGGGAGCGGGAAGTTACTTTTTGCCGTTGCCTACCCACCCCAGCTTTTTAGAAATCCAGTCCGAACTGGCAAACGTGCCGAGGCAGCGGGCACAGGCCATCATGCGGGTACTGACAGGAGTCACTATTTTCTACCTGGCCGTGGTCTTCAAGGTGCTACAACCTAATTTGGCCATCGCCATTCTGACCATCCACGACATCCGGCTCATGGGCTTGTCTCCTGAAACCAGCACTCTGCTGATGACGCTGGTCGAGTTCACTGCGGGCATTCTGATCATTGCTGGAATCCTTCTAAGGCCGCTGTCGCTTTTCTTCCTAGGAGCGTTTCTTTTGTTTGCAGCTCTTTTACCCGAGAGCTGGATGGCGCATGCGCTTTTCTACGGCGTGATGCTTTCTTTTTTATTCAACGGTGCAGGACATTTCGCCATGCCAGAAGCGAAAGATAAAACAGCCAATATTGTGATCGTTGGCGGGACGGTGGCGGCTATTCATGCCGCGATGAAAATTGAGCGCCTGATCGGGCAGTACTCGAATGTGAAGCTGACGCTGATACACGATCAGCCTAATGTTCTGTTTTACCCGCTCTTGCCTGAAGTGATCGGCGGCACCATGCAGCCGGGTAACGCGGTCAACCCCATTCGCCGTGTTCTGCCGCAGACGCGGGTAATTCTGGGCGAGGCGACAGAAATCAATAGCCGCGACAAATTTGTTCGCGTCACTGGCATTGACGAAAAGTCTGTGCAGATTCCCTATGACGAGCTGATTCTTGCCCTGTTTCTGATCCCCAATCTCAACCGTTATCCCGGCCTCATGGCCCATGCCATCCCGATCAACGCGGTGGGGGATGCCCTGCATATCCGCAAGCAGGTCATGAACCGGGTCGAACAGGCCGAGCTGGAGGAGGTGGCCGAACTTCGGGACCGCTTACTGACCTTTGCGGTGATCGGTTCCGGTCAGCGCGCCTGCGCCACGGCGGAAGAGATCAACGCCATGCTCGAAACTGCGCAGCCATCTTATGCTGTGCTCAGGGACTGTGGTTGGCGTGTTCATCTCTACGAAGACATCAAAGTGCCTTTCAGCGACTTCGAGGCCGAGATCAAGGTACGTCGGGATCAGGAGTTGCTTAAAGCAGGGGTACACCTCTTTCCCGGCCACGAAGTGGCGGCCGTCACGCCCGACAGTATTGTGTTTGCCGATGGTCAGCGGCAACTCGTGGGGCTGGTCGTGAATAGCTGCTTTGCGATGCCCAAGGCACTGGTGAATGGAGCGGCGCTGGCCTGGCCACCCGAGACTGAATCTGATCTAAGGCTGAAGGATCATCCCCATACCTGGGCGACCACGGCACCCGCTGATCAGTTACAGGGTAAGGGCCATTACCCTCGCTATTTGACCACCTCGGACTGGATGGATCTTGGCAAGGCGGTGGGACAAAATGCCTGGGCCGCGTCACAAGCGTTTGAGACCCAGTCGTTCCAGTTCAGGAAACGCCTCGTACTAGCCTTCAATATGGGGCGTCACTCCATAGCAAAAGTCTTCGGATGGACGATAGGCGGTGTCCCTGCCTGGTTTCTTTCACGCATGAGTAACTTGGCGACCATGCCCGGCCTCGAACGCAATTTGCGCATTCTTATCGACTGGACGCTGGATGTGCCATTTCGGGCCGATATCGCCGTGTTGGCCCCTGATGTGACGAGTAAGCTGCAGAAACTTCATCTGGAAGCCGGTGACGAAATCATCCGCCAGGGCGAACAGGGCGACACCGCCTACATCATCCAAACGGGTCGGGTTGAGATCATCAAGGGCGGCAAGAAGGTGGGTGAACTGGGTGCGGGCGACTTTTTTGGTGAAATTGCCTTAGTCAGTGACAGCAAAAGAACAGCGACTGTCCGTTGTTTGACGGCTTGCGAATTGACGGTGCTGAGCAGGGAAGATTTCCAGTCGCTGTCGGTGGGATCCAGCGTCTTGGCCAAGGCCATCAAGCACCAGATTGAAGACCGGACCGGCAAGAAGCTGCGCACCCGTTCGGCATAAGACGGCGACGACCTGTCTGGTTATCTCCCTCCGACTCCCGGTGCACTTGTCCTAACGCGCTGCCTGAATCGGCTTCGCAAGATTGGGCACAGTTGTTTGCTCATCATGAGCAGCGGTGCAGCGCCGTAAGCCTGAGTCAAAACAAATAAAAAGTGGCCCCCTCAGTTGTGGTCACAATAAACGGGCAGGAGTCCTCTTCTGCCAACTGGAGGAGAGTGAA
Source organism: Methylococcaceae bacterium (assembly GCA_005792805.1). GTDB lineage: Bacteria > Pseudomonadota > Gammaproteobacteria > Methylococcales > Methylococcaceae > UBA6136. The sequence goes on from SXQV01000081.1 coordinate 7,648, forward strand.
GATATGAAGCGCATCATGTACATCAGTACCACCACCCGAAAACTGACCGATCAGGAGGTAGAGGAAATCGGGCAAAAATCAACCATCAATAATGCCAAGGTCGGTGTGACTGGGGTTTTGTTGTTGGCCAACGAATTCTTCTTCCAGATACTTGAGGGGGAGGAGGACGATGTTGAGGGGGTTATGAAGCGTATCAGGAAGGATCCTAGACATCACGGTCTCCTGATACTCAAGGCTGAACATGAGGTGAGCCAACGACTCTTTGGTAACTGGTCGATGAATACGGTTCGGCTGGATGGCATGAGCGACATGTTGATGCAGGCGGTCAGGATCATGCTGGAGAATATCACCGAGACTCACCGTATCATCGAGCGTTATACCCAGCCCGCAGTGCTTCAGTTCATGACCGAAGGGATCAATCCCCTGACGGTGCCTGTACAGAAGACCGAACAGGTCATCCTGTTTGGTGACATGGTGGCCTTTTCCTACCTTTCCGGGCTGTTTGCGGTGGAAGAAGTCGCTGAATTGGTGAACCTCTATCTCGAAATCACTTCTCGAAAGATCGCCGAACATGGCGGTCAGGTGACCAAGTATGTCGGGGATTGTGTGGTCGCCCATTTCCCTCCCGATCGGGCGGATGACGCGATCAGGGCCTGCGTGGAGACGCTCCAGAAAATCCAGGAAGTCCGGCAGGCGGCGGGACAATGCCGCCTGCAGAAGTACCTTTATTGCGGATTTGGACTGAGCAAGGGGCCAGTAATTGAAGGGAATATCGGCTCCTCCATCAAAATGGATTACACGGTGCTGGGTGATATTGTCAACTTGGCGGCGAGGCTTGAAAGTCTGACGCGCGAGATTGGTAAGGGGATCGCTCTGAGTGAGCCTGTCCGCGATGCCTGCCACCAACCCTGGAACTTTATTCTCGCGGGTGAATTTCATTTGAAGGGGCAGAATTTTGCCCAGCCAATTTACTCTATCGCTGATCCTGCCGTAGATGACATGAAAAATTATCTTGAAATTTCGAGATTGGTGGGCGAAGGCTATTGTATGCTCCCTTGAAAATGACCCAATAAGCTTCGCGTCTCGAAATTTTTCATTTTTCCTGTTCCCGCACTGCTCCACTATGGGCTCCATGACCAACATTGAAAACGTAAACCGTATCCTGCTGCTGGAAGGTGACGACTCGCAGAGACAGTTGATTGCGTCTGAATCTGTAAAACGCTTTCCGGGCCTGCTTTGTCCAAAGCCGGCAGCAGAATTGCTGGGGCAGGTGATCGATGCCGCCGCCCGGGTGGTCTTTCTGGATGAAGGCCTTCCGGGCGATGCCGCCTATGACTTGCTTGCAACCATTCGGGCGGATGACAAACTCAAGGACACCCGTATCGTCATGCTGACCTCCGACTCCCTCGATATAAGTCGGTTGCGGGCCTTTGCCGGGGGGGCCGACGAAGTTCTTGCCAAACCCTATGACTTCGGCCAGATACTCGCAATCACGAACACGATTGATCGATTTCAAATCACCTTCTGGGGTGCCCGTGGCACCCTGCCATTGTCGGGTGAAAACTCCCTCAAGTACGGGGGGAATACCTCATGTTTAGGGCTCAATATCGGGCATGACCGGCACTTTATCTTCGATGCGGGAACAGGGCTTCGGAAATACTCCCGTTATCTCATGGAAAAGCAGGAGGGGAAGTTCAATGGGCGAGTATTCATTACTCACCCCCACTGGGATCATTTGAACTGTTTACCCTTTTTTACGCCGTTTTTTATTCCAGGGAACCAGATCAGCCTGATGGGGCCGCCTCAAGGGGAGCGTTCCTTCCGTAATCTGATCGATGGACAAATGGACGGTATTTACTTTCCCGTGACGGTGAATGCCTTTGGCGCGGATGTGACCTACGGGGATATGCTGGATGGTCAGCATTACTTTGATGGTGTCTCCATTCGGGCTTTTCATCTCAGTCATCCAGGCTATTGTCTTGGCTATCGTGTCGACCACTTCGGTCGCTCTGTGGCTTACATCACCGACAATGAACTCGGAAATACTCCATCAGATAATGACTTTATGAGCCGGTTGGCGCACTTTATTATGGGGGTTGATGTCCTCATCCATGATACGAGCTACTTTGATCATGAATACCCTGCCAAGATCAATTGGGGGCATTCCAGTATTACCCAAGTTATCGAGCTTGCTCATGCCGCCCAAGTCAAGAAGCTTTTTCTCTTCCACCACGATCCTGAACATGGTGATAAGGAGTTGGACCTTAAATTAGAAAAAGCCATCGGATTGGCCGATGAACTTGGGGCAGAATTTGAATGTCTGAACGCCTGCGAGGGGGAGACCTGGGATGTATTCAATGGAGAGAAATTAACCGGGCCTGCTGTGAGCCTTTATTAACGGGCTCCACAGTGTTCCTCGAACCTTTTACACGAAGCCCTTACCAACCGGAGAAGACCCATGAAAACGCTATGCAAGACTGCTTTGATCGCTGGCCTGAGCCTCATGTCATTGAATGCCATGGCCGATGAGGCCTTGGCCAGAAGTAAGGGTTGTCTGGGTTGCCACGCGATTGACAAGAAAATTGTGGGTCCTGCTTACAAAGAGGTGGCCCAGAAATACGCGGGGCAGAATGTGGTTGATCAGTTGAGCGCGAAGGTCATGAAAGGCGGCGGTGGGGTTTGGGGTGGAATGGCCATGCCCCCTAATGCGGTCACACCGGAAGAGGCCAGAAAGCTGGTGGAGTGGGTGCTGAGCCAGAAGTGATTTTGAAGCGAGCAGGATTTCTGCTGGGCAGCTCGAATAACCCGCAATTTTTAATGAACCCGGCCACAGAGCGATGCTCCTGAGCGAATCCGGCTCAATTTCCTCAAGAAACAGTGGCTTTTCTCAGCCGGGCAGCGGCCATTCGGCCCATTTCGGGCGCTAGGCGGGCACGATGCCCGCCCACCCTCTTGGAAGTACGCCAATCGCTTCAGTTTGTAACAAGCGGCCATCATCGTCATCGCAAAGTTCACACGCGCCTGACCAATGGTGTGGATCAGTTTGCCGCCCATCTGAGCGATCGCCGCCAATGCCTGTTCCCGGGCGCGGGTCTGCGTAATCCGGTGGTTGCGCCTCTGCTGTGCGTCGACCAAAGCAATTGGTCATGGTCATTGGCTCCCGTGGGGCAATAGGGTGACTGGGTTAAGAGTGCATGAAAGAAATCCGTGCTACCTGCATAAGCACAAGAATCACAGCGGACGCGGCCCACCATGGCAGCATGGGAATAGGATTGGGTGGCGGCGTGGGCTGATGCGGCGTCACCGATACGGTGCTGGTGTTATTGGCGGGATGCGGATCAGGCTGATTCGCACTTACCGTCGCGGTGTTGGTGTAATCGCCATTGTCCATTACGCGGGCCTTGATGGTGAGCAGGCTGGAGTCTCCGACGGGCAGCAGACCTATCTGCCAAAACCATTGCTGTATGTGCCATCCTCAGCGACCGCACTTATCAGGCTGTAACCACTAGGCAAGGCGTCGGCCAGCGTGACCTGGCTGGCCGCAGAAGGTCCGCCATTGGTGACCTGTACGCTGAAGGTGATCGTTTCTCCGGTAGCCGGGGTTGAGTTGTCAACCGTCTTGATTACACCCAGGTTGGCCATGAATCCTGGGACCGGAGTTACTGTGCTCGTATTATTACTACTTTCAGGATCGGGCTGGTTCCCGCTCACTATCGCGGCATTAGAGTAAGCCCCAGCTGCACGGATGGTGGCCACCACATTCAGCGTGGCCGTCGCATTGTTGGCAAGATCACCTACCGTCCAAACTCCCGAAGTCACGGTACCCTGACTGGGAGACGACGAGACGAGGGTGTATCCGCTAGGAATCGTGTCATAGACGGTCACGCCGGTCGCATTTGCTGGACCCTGGTTTCTGACAACGAGGGTAAAAGTCACATTGGTGCCCACGTTCGGGCTGGAATTGTCGACCGTTTTGGTGATCGAGAGATCCGTATTGATCAACGGGACGGGGGTTGATTGACTGGCATTATTGAGCGAATTCGGATCACGTTGATCGCCACTGATGATCGCCGTGTTGGTGTAGCTTCCGGTGGGTCGTACCGTGACAGTCAGGGACAAAGTGCGAGTATCCCCATTTGCAACTGACCCGACATCCCATACCCCGTTATTGAATGTGCCAATGCTCGGCGTGCTTGAGACCAGACTGTATCCTGATGGCAAAAGGTCGTATACCTTGACGCCCGTCGCCGTAGCCGGCCCCTGGTTACTCGCCGTGATGATGAATTGAAGGCTTTCGCCCCACCCAGGAGACGGGTTACTGGCCGTTTTGTTCACACTCAGATCTGTGTCCTGACTCGGTGGTGGGACAACAGTAGGTATCACGATGCGGGTCGTCAGATTATTTCCCGGGTCAGGATCGACTTGATCACCGTCGACAGAGGCAATATTGGTGTAATTCCCGGTAGGCTGGACCGTGGCAATGACGTCTAATGTTGCAATGCCCCCGTTCGCAAGCTGACCCACCGACCAGACTCCTTGACTTACGGTTCCCTGACTGGGGGTTAATGTTCCAATGGCGTAACCCGAGGGGAGCGTATCGGCAACAGCGACCCCGGTCGCTGTGGAAGGTCCCGCATTGCGGGCGGTGATTTGAAAACGGATCGTGCTGCCAATATCTGGGTTTGAATTATTAACAGCCTTGGTGATGACCAAATCAGCTTGTTGGATGGGCTGAGGAGTCACCGAGCTCGTGTTGTTACTGGAATCAGAGTCAGACTGATCTCCACTGACAACGGCGGTATTGCTGTAAGCGCCGGTGGCATTGACTGTGGCGACGACGCGTAACGTCGCCGTTGCGCCATTTGCCAGACTACCCACTGCCCAGACACCCGAAGTGACGATCCCCTGGCTTGGGGTAGACGAAATGAGGGTGTATCCGCTGGGGATCGTGTCGTATACGGTCACGCCGGTAGCTGGAGAAGGCCCCTGGTTGCTCGCTGAAATCAAAAAACTGACCTGAGCACCCACGATCGGCGTAGTGTCATCGACGATTTTACGAATCAGAAGATCTGTGAGCGGCTCAGGTACCGTTCCAATCGTCGCCGTATTGTTGCTCGGGTCTGGATCTGTCTGGCTGCCTTGTATCTGGGCAATATTGCTGTAGCTGCCTGTCGGGTTCACTTTGGCCATGATGAGAAGCGTGGCCGATTGGCCATTGGTCAGACTGCCAATGCGCCATAACCCGGATAGAAAAGTACCTTTGCTTGGCCGCGCTCCCACGAGGGAGTAACCCGCAGGCAGTACATCCAGCACCCGGACGCCCGTCGCATTGGCCGGTCCGTTGTTGCGGGCGGTGATGGTAAACAGGACATTTTGCCCCGCAAACGGAGCTGGATTATTCACGGCCTTGGTAATTGCAAGATCGGCGGTTGGAGCAATCCCTGGACCTGTGGCTACATCCTGGAGGTCATTGGCGACCACTGACCAATTGGTTTCCGATGTCCAGTTGAGAGCACCATCACTCCGCAGTATCGTGCCACTGGTGCCGGCTATGACCAGGTGCCCGATGCCATCGGAGGCAACACCCTGTAGGTTCTGGTTGGTGGTTCCGCTTTGTCGCCGAGTCCAATTCGCACCGTCAGGACTGGTCAGAATCACATCGGCATTACCCACGGCGACGTACAGTCCGAGCGTGCCGTCATAAGTGATATCCAGTAAATGGGTGTTCACCCCGCTCGTTTGCGCAACCCAACTGGCGGGGTTTAGCGGGTCCGTGGAGGTGATGATCGTCCCCAAATCGCCGACAGCAACCCACAAGCCAGCATCATAAGCGATGCCGGTCAATGCTTCCGGATTCAGAGGTTGTGGCGGGCGCTGAGTCCAGGTGACACCGTCGGGGCTGGTCAATACCGTTGCATGGGTTGCCGCATCGCCAACAATGACATAGAGCCCCGTTCCATCGTAGATCGCATCATAGAGAGTAAACATATAGCCACTCTGCCGAGTCACCCAGGTGGTGGTGTCGGTACTGGAGATGATCACTCCAGTTGCCCCGGTCGTCAGCCAAAGTCCATCGCCATCGCACACGCCCCACAATGCACTGTTGGTATGACTGGTTCTCGGTGTCCATGTCACTTCATCTGAACTGGTGAGCAGAGTCCCGGATGAGCCACCAATAACCCAATCTCCGCTTTTGTTGGTATTGACGCCATGCAAATCCCGGGTACCCGGCTTCGACATGGGTATCGCTGAAAGCCGCGTCATCTCTGGGTTCTCTTTTTAAAAATTGTCACTACAGACGATCAGCTACCTCACTTTCAATAGGCATAGGGATTTTGATGGCTGCAAATAGGTCCATCTGACGG
>SXQV01000082.1 GCA_005792805.1 Methylococcaceae bacterium
CTGCATATGCCGCTGGCGGGAACCTTGCGCGAGATGATCCACGTTCCGGGACGGCTGTTCAGCGTCAATGACGCCACCGCACGAGGTGTGCCCAACCTGTTTGCACGCAATGAGCGTGTCATCGCGATGTTCGACACCGAGGCCGGGCCAATGGCCCTGATCCTGGTGGGTGCCATTTTTGTTGCCAGCATCGAGACCGTCTGGCACGGCGTGGTGACGCCACCGACTTCCAGCCGGGTTCAAACCTGGAACTACGACGCCAACCCTATCCAACTGGCCCGTGGCCAGGAAATGGGCCGCTTCAATATGGGCTCCACCATCATCGTGCTATTTGGCAAAGACGCGATTCACTGGTCAGAGACGTTGAAAACCGGAACGGTCACGAGGATGGGAGCAGCCATCGGCGAGGTTAATCGTCAACGCTGAGTTCCGGTAAAGACAGGGGCTTTTCAAAGCCCGACGGCAAGCACCCCCCAGGCTGAGCGATCCAGGCGCTGATGTCGGCCAGCGGCAGATCCGCGTGAAGATCCCGCAGAAGGAGATGATAGCCCTCTGGATACAAGGCCATGCGGGTCTCGGGCCGGGACGACAGCTTTTCCAGCAGGGCTCCCACTGGCCGCCTGGGAATCACCTGATCCCGCTCCCCATAGAGCACGAGCACAGGCACTTTGAGTTTTCCGGCCCGGTACTGAGCCGTATCCATCAGGTCCGTCAGTCCCGCGATGGCATCGACCCGGGTGGACTTGATCACCAGTGGATCGCGGCCCAACCCCCGCAACATGCCGATATTATCGGACGCCTGAATTTTTAACCCGCTCCCGGTCAATTCCAGTTCGGGCAAGGTTGCAGCAGCCAATGCCAGCACGGCCCGCTGATACCAGGGCATCATGTCCCGGGACCAGACGGCAGGTGCCGACAGAATCAATCCCTGCACATCCGGCGGCGATGGCGAGGTCAGCGCGGCAATCGCCACCGCGCCGCCCATGCTTTCGCCCAGGACAAAGACCGGGACACCGGGATAACGCAGGTGGAGCTGCCGCACGATCGCACCCAGATCCGCGACGTAAGCGCCGGTTCCGGCCCAGAACCCGCGTCCGGGCGCGTTGCCAAAACCGCGCTGATCGTAGGCGACCAGCGCGATACCCCGCAGACTGAGAGACTGGCCGGGTTGAGTAAAGGCGCGGGCATAATCGTTAAAGCCATGCAGCGCGACCACGATCGCCTTGAGCGAAGCCGGGGCTGGCCACCAGGAACGAACCGGCAATACCGCCCCATCGGCGGCGACAAAATGCGAGCGAGCCAATATCGGCGAGGTCACCACAGGGGCATGAATGACCGGGGTGCACGCCAATAAGGCCAGGCAGGCCACGACCAGACAGAGACGGCGTAACCCCCTATTCCGGATCGACACCGGGTCGCCCGGGGATCGGCCAGACTGGTAAGCTATACGTTGAACGGGAGTAAATCGCAGCATGATGAAAAAACTGGTTCGCTGGGTATTGACGGTCCTTTTCAGGGTCAAGCTGATCGGCATGGATAACTACAGGTTAGCCGGGGAACGTGTACTGATCGTCGCCAACCATACCTCTTACCTGGATCCCCTCCTGCTCTGGGCGTTTCTGCCCGATGAGGTCACTTTCGCCATCAACACCGATGTCGCCCAGAAATGGTGGGCCAGGCCCGCCCTGCGCTTTGCCCGGGTTTTTGCGATGGACCCGCAGCAACCGCTGTCAATCAAGTCGCTGACCAACTATCTGCGCGAAGATCGCAAGGCCGTCATCTTCCCGGAGGGACGCATCACAGTCACCGGTGCCCTGATGAAAGTGTACGACGGTGCCGCGATGGTCGCCGAGCGGTCCGCTGCCGCCATATTGCCCATCCGCATTGACGGTGCCCAGTACACGCCCGTTTCCCGGCTGCATGGCGTGGTCCGCTTGCGCTGGTTTCCCCCGGTCACCCTCAACATCCTGCCACCCCGCGACCTGATGCACTCTGCGGTGACCGACGCGCATGACCGCCGGCACCGGATGGGGCTGATGCTCACCGACATCATGAGCGACATGATGTTCGAAACCGGCAACCATCAACAGACACTGTTCGCCGCCTTGCTGGATGCCCGCCGGATTCATGGCGGCGGGCATAAAGTGCTGGAGGACATCAAGCGCAAGCCTCTCAGCTATAACGGCCTGATTGCCCAAACGCTGGCGCTGGGGCAGAAACTGGCGAATATCAGCAGCAGCGGCGAGCATGTCGGCCTACTGCTGCCCAATACCAACGCGACGGTGGCGGCGTTCTTGGGCTTGCAACTGCATGGCCGGGTTCCCGCCATGATGAACTTTGGTGCCGGTTTGCGCAGCCTCGCTTCGGCCTGCCGTACCGCCGAAATCAAAACCTTCGTCACCTCGCGACGGTTTGTCGTCAACGCCAAACTGGAAGCCACCGTGGAAACCCTCGCCAACGAGCTAACCGTGGTATTCCTCGAAGACCTGGCCGAATCGATTACCCGCACCAACAAGATCCGGGCGCTGATCGGCTCCCTGACCGCCTCGGTATGGTATCGGGCCCGTGATCGAAAACGGGTGAATGATGCGGCCGTCATCCTGTTCACTTCCGGCTCGGAAGGCGAACCGAAGGGCGTGATGCTGTCACATGGCAACCTGCTGGCCAATCGCGAACAATTGGCGGCACGACTGGACCTGAATGCCCAGGACACCATTCTCAACGCCCTGCCGATGTTCCATGCCTTCGGCCTGACAGCGGGAACACTGCTGCCGCTGCTTTACGGAATGCGGACGTTTCTTTATCCCTCGCCACTGCATTACCGCATCATTCCCGAGATCGCCTACGACCTGAATGCGACCATCCTGTTCGGCACCAATACATTCCTGGCCGGGTATGCCAAACACGCGCACCCCTATGACTTCTACAGCGTGCGCTATGTGTTTGCCGGAGCTGAAAAACTTCAGGATGACACGCGGCGGCTGTGGGTCGACAAGTTCGGCCTGCGCGTGCTTGAGGGCTATGGCGCTACAGAAACGTCCCCCATCCTCGCCGCGAATACGCCGATGTTCTACCGTGAAGGGACTGTCGGACGCTTCATGCCCGGTATCGACTGGCAACTGGAGTCCGTCCCTGGCGTCGAGGAAGGCGGGCGGCTCCATGTCGCCGGCCCCAATATCATGCTGGGTTATCTGCGTCCGCAAAGGCCGGGCCATCTGGAGCCCCCGGCCTCGCGCTTTGGCCACGGCTGGTATGACACGGGCGACATAGTAAAAATCGACAACGAAGGCTATGTCACCATCTGCGGCCGCGTGAAGCGTTTCGCCAAAATCGGCGGGGAAATGGTCTCCCTGACCGCCGTCGAGGAAATTGCCGCCAAAGTGTGGCCCGGCCATCTTCACGCAGCGGTTGCGCTCCACGATGAACGCAAAGGCGAGCGGATTCTGCTGGTAACGCAGTACCGCGAAGCGCAACGGGCCGAATTCAGCCGGGCTGCCCAGCATCAGGGTTACAGCGAGCTGCACGCCCCACGCGAGATACTCTATGCCAAGGAAATGCCGCTGCTTGGTTCCGGCAAGGTCGATTACCCGGCCTTGACCAGTCTGGTTCACAAGGCGCTGGGCGAATGAACCGGGGGCTGCGCACCCTGGTCGGTGCCCAATTTCTGTCCGCCTTTGGCGACAACGCCGTCCTGTTTACCGTGATCGCCATGAGTTTGCAGGCAGGCGGACGTGGTGCCTGGTACATCCCGGCCTTACAAAGCGCCTTCCTGGTCGCGTTCGTGACCCTCACACCCTGGGTGGGCGCCCTCGCCGATCGCTATCCAAAACCCCGGGTATTGCTGGCCGCCAATCTCATCAAGGTACTGGGAGCGCTGGCTATCTTCATGGGCGTTGATCCCTTGCTCGGCTATGCGCTGATCGGCGTCGGCGCGGCATCCTATAGCCCCGCCAAATACGGCATCATTCCCGAACTGACCGAAACGCAGAATCTGGTCCGTGCCAATGGCTGGGTTGAGGGAGCCACCATCGCGGCGATTCTGTTTGGCACCGTGGCCGGTGCGCGGCTGGCGGATCGCTCCATCGACGGCGCGCTCCTGACCGTTATGGTTCTGTTTCTGATCTCGGGCGCGGCCACCACCTTCCTGCCTCGCGGCCCCTCCAGGCCGCCGCTGGCTTCGGAAAAACCGGCCTGGAGCAACCTGATTGCGTGGATGAAAGACCTGCTTTCATCGCAGAGAGCACGGCTCATTTTGCTGGCACTGAGTCTCTTCTGGGCCTGCGCCGCCACCCTTCGGGTCGTGCTGGTCGCCTGGGCACCCGAGGTACTCGGCTCACAATCCGCTTCGGATATTGCCGATCTGACCTTCTTCATGGCCATCGGCATCGTCGTCGGAGCGGCGCTGGTGCCGCGTCTTATCCCGCTGGACCGGGTTCGTCGCACACGGTTCTCCGCCTATCTGATGGGTGCCCTGTTCCTGCTGCTGGCGCTCGTGCATGACCTGTGGACGGCCAAGCTGATACTCCTGTGCATAGGGATTTGCGGCGGCATTTTTGTCGTCCCACTCAATGCCGCCATCCAGGAGACCGGTCACGCGACCATCGGCAGCGGCAGCGCAGTGGCCGTACAAAATTTCTTCCAGAACAGTGCCATCCTGATCAGCATGGGGCTCTATTCCCTGGCGGCCGCCAGGGGAGTGAGCTCGATCCCGACGATACTGGGTCTGGGCATCCTGGTTTGCCTCATGACGCTGATCGTGGCATGGCGACTGCCGAAAGTGCCCGCCCCACGCCATCGACCCTAGCGGCGACAGCCCATTCAACCCCCCACTCCCTGCTGAACGATTTCCCCGATGAGCCGTAAACCTTGCATGACTCCACAATGGACGAACGTAATGGCCTCTGGTCTATTGGCCTCCGTCATTGCCGCACTGTCCGGTTGCAGCACCGTCACCACGCACAAACCCTCTGGCGAGGAAATCGTCATGACCCACGAGGACTTTGCCCGCTACACGGAACAGGTATTCCGTCACCACAACCAGGTGATGACCGAGTTGATCGAGTCCAGCCTTGAACGTGCGGAACAGGATCCAGGCGAAGCGCACAAGCTATCCAGGGCGGAAACCAGAATGGTCGATGTCTGCGAACCCCTCAACGAAATGGTGTCAGAGACCCTTTCAGGGGAAAACGTCGGCCTGAAATTAAAAATGAAACTCGCCGATGCCGTCCCCGCCTGCGAAGAAGCCTCGCAGGCGGTGGAGGAGTTGATACCTTGAGGGTGAGCCATTCATGGCCAGAATGGCAATACCGATCAGAAGGGACAGATTGATTTTCGGTCTTGAAATCCCAAACGGGAAGAGAATAGAAAGCCCGTGATTGCCGGGTTTCCGCGATGCTTCAACCCAGCCTACGGGCTCGCCGATGCCGTCCCCGCCTGCGAAGAAGCCTCGCAGGCGGTGGAGGAGTTGATACCTTGAGAGTGAGCCATTCATGGCCAGAATGGCAATACCGATCAGAAAGGACAGATTGATTATATTTCGGCCTTGAAATCCCAAACGGGAAGAGTATTGGAATTCCGTAGGCTGGGTTGGAAACCCAGCGGATCGGCCCGTGATTGCCGGGTTTCCGCGATGCTTCAACCCAGCCTACGGGGGCGGATTCAAATCTGAAGTGCAACA
>SXQV01000083.1 GCA_005792805.1 Methylococcaceae bacterium
ACCGGGCCGCCTCGTCCCCCGGCATCAGCGACACCGACACCATCCACAGCAGCGGGAACAGCGTCACCGCCGTCAGGCCAAGCAGAAGCAGGTGGATCAGGAGCGATTTAAGGTTCATCGGGTTCGCTGAGAATGGCCAGGACTGAATCAATACCCGGCCCTGCACGATCCTCAGTGAAACGGCACGGGCCGCCGTCAGTTTACAGAAACAGAAAGCGCCCGTACCCCAACCCAGCGCTGGCCGCCGGGGATCATTATTTCAGAGCGAACGCAGAAACTTCAGCAATTTGGCCTGCTGCTGTTTTGTCAGTGCGTGATAGCGTTCAGTGCTCTTTGCCGCTACTCCCTTGTGCTGATCTATTGCTTCAGACAGGCTACGTGCGCTGCCGTCGTGCATGAACTCGCTGTGGGTTCTCAATCCCCATAATGGTGCCGTTCGCATTTTATTGCGGGTGGAGGGCGGTCCATTCTGGACAATGCCATCCCCGGTACCGACATCGTGCAGCAGAAAATCGCTGTAGGGATGAATGGTTTTGTCACCCAGCGCAGCCGGGAGTGCAGTCCCGAGAACAACGCCCGGCGAACCTGTTTTTGCGGTAGTCAGCGTCGAAACATGGCATATCCCGCACCCCACGCTCTCGAACAGCCGGGCCCCCGCCTTGACCACCGCCGATCTGGAAGATTTGGCGTCACGGGGCGGTACCCTCGTGGCCCGGATGAACTCCGCCACCAGCTGGACTTCCCAGCCGTTACTCTCCGGGTCGGCCCGGACATCGTAAGCGGCCAGTGACAGGCCGTTTGAGGTAATCTCGGACGGAATCACCGAGTTGCTGACACCCATCTCGTTATGAAAGGCATCCCCGCAGAATGACAGCAAGGACGCATGCTGCGACTTCCATCCGAACCGGCCCACCTTTTTCAGGCCCGGCGCTTCCAGCACATCGACCATCACGGCTTCGCCTGCAATCTCGCCGTGCGTGTCCAGTTTCTGCTTCCGGGCAATGGCCAGCAGGGTCTCGTCGGCGATGGATTCGACAAAACCGCCCCCGAGCAGGTTGGTGGACATGCGCTTGGTGACGGTATTGGCCGCAACCGGAACCCCTGTTTCGATAACCGGCACAATGGCCTTTTCATGAAAGAGCGAGCCCCCCGGCAAATCGAAATATTGCTGCCCGTCATAAAAACCGGCACGGGTAACGGTGATATCGCTATACCCGCCCGGCACCGGATCGTTATGACATTCGACGCAGGATTCGCCATTGAAGACAGGGCCCAGCCCCATTTCCGCCGTCCACTTTTTCTCGAAGAAGACCCGGTCATGGTCCATGTCGCCCTGAAGAATCAGGCCGTTCGTGCGGTTATTGAAACCGCTGAAAGACTTGGCCGCCTCGGCTGCTCCCGTGACCGAAGCCAATAACAGGAACGCCAGAAGACGGGCTTTGATGATGATCGCTTGCAACTGACAGCACTCCATTCTGAACCGGCAACCGGATCATCCGTTCATCCACTGGATGGGTGAACAGCAATCCGCTGCCGGCTTTATTTCCGTCATGAAAGTTGGCCAGCCCCGGAGCAAACCGCGCTGGCCAACCACTCGGCGATCCCCGGCCAGATCGAAGATCACAGGCCGGGGAAGCAGCAAACCCGGAACGGCTACTTCAGTTCGACAACGGAAATCGTCTTGTCATGGACGGCGTCGATGAACAGCTTGCTGGTCTTGGCACTGAATAGCGCGGAGCGGGCCGCCGAACCGGAGGTACACACACCAAAATCAAAACAGCCATCGGGCAACAGCTTTCCACTGGTCACCTTGACCGGGCTGCCCAGCACGGTATTGGTTTTGCCATCAATGACGGAAATCGTGCCGTCATTGGAATTGGCGACGTACATCCGATTTCTTTTCTGGTCCACGCCAATAGTGCCGATCGGCATGGATCCCCACTGGGTACAGCCCGTGATGACCAGTGCTTCATAGCAGTGAGCGGGTTGTTGAGCGCCACTGCCCACCGGGATGGTGGCAATCACCTTCCGCTTGGCCCCACTGATGACCGAGACCGTCCCATCCTGCCAGTTGGCCACATAGATTCTATTGGTCTTCGGGTTGATGCCCAGTCCATTCGGCACGGAACCCACCGGAATACGCGAACCCAGCACCTTGTGCGTTTTCCCATCGATGACCGTGACATGATTTTCCACATAGCTGGCCACATAAACCCGATGGCGCTGCTGATCCACCACAACCTGGATAGGATTTGAACCTTTCGTGCCGCATTCTCCCGCCCATGGATTGCAATGCGGCGGCTGAGGTCCACCCGTACCAATCAGGATGGTATCCAACACGACACCTTTCTTCAGATCGACAACCGACACCGAACCCCCATGCATGTTGGTCACCCAGGCCTTGCCCAGAGCCTGGTCCACCGCCACTTTGACGGGATGAAGATGCATAGCAGGTATAGCTATGGAGCTGACAAACTCACCAGTTTTTCTATTGAGGAGCTTTAATTCGTTAGTCCCTGTCTTTACCAGGGCGATTTGGTCAGCTTTTTTGTAGTAATCCAACCCATTTGCCCCGAAACCAATATCAATCGTGTCCTTGACGCTGTTGGTGGTAGGGTCAATGACATAAATTTTCTTTTCATCCGCGCTGGCCTCGTAAATTTCGTTGTCCCAGTCATTCACCCCTCTAGTGTCTAATTTTATAATTCAGCGATTGTATTATCATGCTCGACATCTCTTGGCGGATGGAGGGTGTTATGGCGCGGGTGGCGGTTGCATTGTCGTGTACGGCAGAAGTGATGGCTGAGCTTGATCGCCTGTCGCGAAGCCGTAGTGGTGAGGTGCGCATGGCCGAGCGATCTCGTATTGTTCTGGCCTGTCTTCAGGGTAGGCGCAACGATGAGGTTGCCCGTGAGATGGGCGTGCGTCCGAATACTGTCGGGCTGTGGCGCCGACGCTTTGCCGAGTGCGGCATTGCCGGGCTTCGTGACGCGCCCCGAACGGGCAAGCCAGTCAAGCACGGTGCCGAGCTGCGCAATCGGATCTTGGCGCAGCTCGAATTGCCGCCGCCAGCGGGCATGGCGAGCTGGGACGGGGGGTCTTTGGCGGAGGCGCTGAACGTATCCGATGGTGCGGTGTGGCGCGCGTTGCGCAAAGAAGGCATTCAGTTGCAGCGTCATCGCTCCTGGTGCGTGAGCACCGACCCTGAGTTTGCTGCAAAGGCCGCCGACGTGATTGGGCTGTACTTGAACCCGCCACACAATGCTTTGGTGATCAGCGTCGATGAGAAGCCATCGATTCAAGCCCTTGAGCGCGCGCGCGGCTATGTACAGACCAGCAGCGGCAAGATCGTCCAAGGAATGAAAAGCACCTATAAGCGTCACGGCACGGTTAATTTGTTTGCGGCACTGGAGGTGGCCACGGGCATCATCCGTGGCAAGACGACGCCGACCAAGAAGCGCGCCGACTTTCAGTCCTTCATGGATGAGGTGGTCGCCGACCAGCCTGCCGATCGACAGATCCACGTCATCTTGGACAACTTGAATACCCACAAGAAGAACGACGACTGGCTCGCCAGGCATCCGAATGTCACCTTCCACTTCACGCCGACCAGCGCAAGCTGGCTCAATCAAATCGAGATTTGGTTCGGCATCTTCCATCGTAAGGCGCTGAACAACGCGAGCTTCCGCAGTGTTGAACAGCTCAGCGAGGCCATCCATGCCTTTACCGCCGCCTATAACAAGAACGCATCGCCATTCGTGTGGCGAAAACGCGAGGTGCATGGCGCACAGCTTCGCAATACTATTGTTAACTTATGCAATTAGACACTAG
>SXQV01000084.1 GCA_005792805.1 Methylococcaceae bacterium
CATGTGGAGCATCCCGAGAAACCCGCAGCGAAAGCCAAAACCCAGCGCCTGGGACGTTTCTGGCTCGAATTGAAGCGCTGCGTCGTTGAGATGCAGCTTGTTTAGCGCCTCGCGAAGATCTTCATAATCATCGGATTCCACGGGGTAAAGGCCCGCAAACACTCTGGGCTGAACCTGCTGAAAACCCGACAGCGGCTCCGCACAAGGCTGATCGGTCCCGGTGATCGTGTCACCGACGGGTGCCCCAAAAATGTCTTTAATGCCGGCGATGACGAAGCCCACCTCACCGGTATCGAGCCTCTCTTTGTCCAGCGATTTGGGAGTGAATACGCCTAGTTTGTCGACGATATGGCTCTTGCCTGTCGACATCATCACAATCTTCTGTTTGCGGTTGATTGAACCGTTGACCACGCGCACCAAAGATACAACGCCCAGATAGTTATCAAACCAGGAATCGATGATCAAAGCCTGTAATGGCGCAGCGGGGTCGCCCTCGGGCGACGGCACCTTGGCCACCAACTGCTCCAGAAGGTCTTCCACGCCCAGTCCGGTTTTTGCGCTGATGCGGAGGGCTTCATCCGCCGGCACCCCGATGATTTCCTCGATTTCCGTACAGACACGATCCGGTTCGGCCGAAGGCAGGTCGATTTTGTTCAGAACAGGAATCACCTCCAGGCCCTGCTCAATTGCCGTGTAACAGTTGGCAACGCTCTGGGCTTCAACCCCTTGGGCCGCATCTACCACCAGCAGTGCACCCTCACAAGCGGCCAGGGAGCGCGAGACTTCATAAGAGAAGTCGACATGACCGGGCGTATCGATCAGGTTCAACTGATAAGTCTGCCCATCCCGCGCCTTGTAACCCAAAGTAACACTCTGAGCCTTAATGGTAATTCCACGTTCGCGCTCGATGTCCATTGAATCGAGCACCTGGGCGGACATCTCCCTCTCCGTAAGACCGCCGCAAGTTTGGATGAAGCGATCTGCCAGGGTTGATTTACCATGATCTATGTGAGCGATGATGGAGAAATTGCGGATGTTTTTTTGGTCTGACACAGCCTCAATCCTTGAGCTTGATGGCCAGGAACTGCGATCCGCCTTGCCGTTGCACCAGCATGGCCACGCTCTTTCCTTTCGGTAGGCCCTGAACAATCTCACCCAAATGCTTCACATCCCGCACGGCTTGATCCCCTACCCGAAGGATGACATCACCGCGACGGATACCGGCTTCAGCGGCCGGACCCGGCTTCACGCCCATAATCAGCACACCACCCGTCTTGGGCAGCTCTAGCTGTTCGCGCTGTTCATCAGTCGGATTGGCCACCGAAACACTCAGTCGGGCCACGTTATCTCCGGCTACCGCACCCTCGTTACTTGCAACGGCGGGTTCCTCATCAGGCAACGCGCCTATCTTGACCGGGACATCCACCGATTTTCCTTCACGCCGCACCTTGAGCTTGGCGGTTTCGCCGATTTTAGTCGCACCTACCATTGGCGGCAGTTCAGCTGAGGTATTGATTTCCTTGCCATTGAATTCCTCAATGATGTCGCCGATCTGAAGTCCCGCCGCTCCCGCCGGACTTTTTGGCAGAATCTTCGAGACCAGGGCACCCTGTGGTTTTTTCATACCGAAGGATTCAGCCAACTCACGGGTCACATCCTGAATTTGCACGCCCAGCCAGCCACGGGACACCTTCCCCTGCGACTTCAACTGCTCCACCACCTGCATGGCAACGTCAATCGGAATTGCAAAAGACAACCCCATGAAACCACCCGTGCGGCTGTAAATCTGGGAGTTAACACCTATCACCTCGCCATCAAGATTAAATAGGGGCCCACCGGAGTTACCTGGATTAATCGCTACGTCCGTCTGGATGAACGGAACATAATTATCACTGGGCAGGCTCCGTCCCTTTGCGCTGACGATGCCGGCCGTCACCGAGTGATCAAAACCAAACGGCGAACCTATCGCCAGCACCCATTCCCCCACTTTGAGCTCGTCCGAAGACCCCATTTTCACAACGGGCAACTCCTTGGCTTCTAGTTTCAGGAGCGCAATATCGCTGCGCTTGTCGGAACCAACAATTTTAGCGACCAGTTCACGCCGATCCTGCAAGCGAACAACCACCTCCTCAGCGTCCTTTATGACATGGTGATTGGTAATGACGTACCCATCAGGTGAAATAATAAAGCCTGACCCTAGGGATTTGGCCTCATTTGGCTCTCCCCCACCTGGTCCACTGGGACCACCCGGGACGCCTGGCCCACCCTCGCCAAAATAGCGCTTCAGCAATTCATCGAAAGGCACGCCCTCGGGAATTTCCATCCCCTCGGGCAGTTGTGGCTGCATCTCGTTGGCGACCACCTTCTGAGTGGTGCTGATGTTCACCACAGCGGCGTTGTTCTGCTCAACCAGCCCTGTGAAATCGGGCAATTGCCCGTAACTCGGTGGCGCGAGCATTACGAGCGGCAGCAGTAGATAGACGAGGCGCCATGTGGCTTTCAGCATCGGTGACTCCGGGGAACGCAAAAATCGGACAAGATTAATAGATGATCAGCGCAACGGCATGATCGATAGCAATTCGTGAGATTCATCCAAACCAAGCATCTGGTTCAATAAGCACCAGAGGGTCAAGAACAAGCCCAGTAAACCACCCATGATTGAAAAACCTTCGGAACCCTCGGGCGTAACGAACATTGCAACCCAATCACCCACAAGAGCGCCAACCAAGAGTCCTAACAAGGGGATAAGGTATAGCAAAACGCTGGCATTAATGAAAAGTTTGGGGGACACACTGACGATAACACGCTCACCAATAGAGAACTGGGCTGGAGTTGCCAGTGAAACAATCTTGTCCGTTGGTGCCTTGGCACCATTCAGCCTGAGATTTGCACAGTCCGTTTTGCAATTCTGGCAGCTGCGTGGCACTGCCTTCAGCCAGACACGATCACCGATCACCCGGGTGACAACCGCCTGACCGTCCAGCATTAGTCGCCGCCCTTTTTCTGAACACCGTTGGCGATCAACGCAACCGTTTTTTGGGGCACTTCGCCCATGACAGTCACTTCAAAATCCCCCAACATCAACGAGTCGACGCTCGCCGCACCCAACTTTCGAGCCCCCGGTTTAAAATGATCTGCCCGCTTCTCGATGTATACCGACACCGACGAGAAACCGTCGCTCATAAGAATGTGCTCCACCGGGGAATTCAGCGGTGGCCGCTTGAGCATGGAGTAAGAGAGGATCTGAAAACCCTCAGGTACGGACTTGAACGTCCACTTCAGCCCTTCGACAGGTAAAGTTTCCCGATGACTGATCTGGGTGATGGCTGAAGTAGCCTGTACTGAAGGTTGCAAATCCTGGGCAGCTATCGAATCTTTGGTGTTGATCGTGGTGAAGATCATCTGCTCCACTGATAACCCATCCTCATTCAGCACATCCAGTTTCAGCGGCAAATGGGTTGCCGTATCTATCCATACCAATCGACTGTAACGATAGCCATCTCGCGATTCCAGGGCCACAACCTGAGTCAAGGCACCGGCGACGTATTCCTGACCGCGCAGATTGACGCGGTAATACCGCTCCAGAACCGAAGTATCTTCAGGCAAATTGATTAGGACAGACTGACCGGAGGGTTTGGTTTCAACGACAACCTGATGGGTATCGGCGGTGTATCTGGCAACATTGCCATCCGCGCGAAGCACCTCCCGAAAGGGACTATTCATAGCCACCAGTCTCTCGCGCTCCTTGCCTTCCGTTACCTGATGGTAAAGCTTGAAGCTGTCTACCTGCTGATCCTTGATGTAGGCCACCACCCCTTGATAATTCAGCGAACCGGCGGCTTGCCGCATCACTTGTAGCCACTCCATACCGGTTACGGGGTACTGGGTGCTATCCACCGCCTTACCCTGGAACGGGGCCAGCGCGAAAGCAGCGACTAAAAATATGGGAATCCGCGTCAAGAACGAGGTGCGAGTCACGTTTTGTGTTGCCCTATCGTTCACGCCCAGCCGACCCGCTCACCAACCGGACGGAAGGAAGTATGCCCTGCGCGCCAGACCGATAAGCGGATTCGTTGTGCAATGCCAGATAATCACGTAAGTCAGGCTCCATGGAAGCTTTCGTCACTGGGCCATTCAATTCTACTTTAGCCAGCAACTCGCCAGCCCTGTCTGGAGAGTAGTCAGTCAGGGAGCGGCCTACCAGCAGGGCGACTACGGCCATGGACGCTGCGATAGCGTAGGTAGCAGCTCTGTCACCTATAGGTTTGCGCAAGGACCGTGGAGCAATGATAACAGGCTCTTCAATCAGGGCCGCGTGAACACGGCCCACAAAACCACCATCAGGCACAATGGCGGTACCCGACCGCATCAGCTCCCTGGCGGCGGCATAACGGTGCAATTTCCCGTTTAGCTTGCCGTCATTCCCAAGCCGCCCCATCAGAGAGAGAGCCTCATGGTAGCTCAACTCATCGTCCATTAGAGCACTCAATTTCTCGAAACTTTCTTCAGCATTCATGATGTTTCTACCTTATCAGGGGTTCGAGCCTTCTATCGATGGCCTCTCGTGCACGGAATATACGGGACCTCACAGTGCCTACCGGGCACCCCATCACCTGGGCAATTTCCTCATAACTGAGGCCCTCAAACTCCCGAAGCGTAATGGCTGTTCTCAACTCATCCGGAAGATTCTTCAGCGCATCCTGGATGGCCATGGCAATCTCTTCGGTCAGAAGCAGACCTTCGGGAGTTTCGTAGTTCCTCAGACGTCCACCAGACTCAAATTGTTCCGCATCCTCAATTTCTATCTCGTCATCCGATGGACGACGGGATCGCATCGACAGATGGTATTTCGCAGTGTTTATGGCTATCCGGTATATACAGGTATAAAAAGCACTATCCCCCCGGAAGCCAGGCAAGGCGCGGTAAGCCTTGATGAAAGTCTCTTGGGCGACATCAAGCGCTTCATGCTGATCTTTGATATACCGATTGATCAGTTGGGCGATCTTGTACTGATATTTCCTGACCAATGCATCAAAGGCTTTTTTATCACCCTGCTGAACGCGCCTGACTAGTTCCTCATCGAGTTCTTCCATGCGTCCTGTGCTGTGTCCATTGGTTGGTATAACGCGTCGCCCAATGCTTGATTTGCCTTTTTGAGACCCCGGTCGTCGCATACCAAGCAAACACCTGAGACATCGCCGACATCCGATCTGCGCGGCATTATCGTCGTTTAGGGTTCACCATTCAATGCAACGGCATCTTCGAGAGACGGGCTGCCTCAACAGGGTGCCGGGGAATTCAACCTGAATTGGCAAATAATCGTCCCTACGCGGCCACTGGCTTGAGTTTCCAGATATCGCGATTGTATTCGGCGATGGTTCTATCTGACGAAAATTTACCGGCGGCAGCGGTGTTGAGAATACTCATTCGAGTCCAGTGTTCCTCATCCTGATAGGCCTCTGAAGCTTGCTTTTGGGCTTCCAGGTAGCTGGCAAAGTCAGCCGCCGTCATCCATGGATCCCAAGATCCCTTAATGGAGTCGATGATTGGGTCAAAAATTCCGGGCTCACCCGAATTGAAGTGGCCAGCCTCCAACAGCGCGAGAACCCGGCTTAAATCGTGATTGTTATGGATGATAGCTAACGGATCATAACCCGCACGAGTGAATTCCACCTCTTCCGCCGTCAACCCAAACAAAAAGAAGTTCTCTGCCCCTACCTCTTCGCGAATCTCGATGTTCGCTCCATCCAGCGTACCGATAGTCAGAGCACCGTTCAGCATGAATTTCATATTGCCGGTACCGGAGGCTTCCTTGCCTGCCGTCGAAATCTGTTCCGACAGGTCCGTGCCCGGGCAGATGGTTTCCATCGCCGTTACCCGGTAATTAGGCAAAAACACCACCCTGAGCCTATCACCGACTAAAGGATCGGCATTGACGACATTGGCAATGTTATTGATCAACTTGATGATGCGCTTGGCCATCTGATACCCAGGCGCGGCCTTACCTCCAAAAATGATTACCCGAGGCGTCCAGCCTGCAATATCCCCCCGACAAATCCGGTCATACAGATGGATCACGTGCAACGCATTCAGCAATTGCCGCTTATATTCATGAATCCGTTTCACCTGAACATCAAACAGCGCGCCGGCATCCAAGGTGATTCCCAACTCATTCTGGGCGTAGGCCGCCAGGCGCTCTTTGTTGGCGCGCTTGATGGCCCGCCAACGCTTACGGAAGATGGGATCTTCAGCATAGGGAGCCAGTCTGGCGAGCTGGGACAAATCGTGCGTCCAAGCCTCTCCAATGGTCTTGGTGATGAAAGCCGTCAGATCAGGGTTACACCCCGCAAGCCAACGACGCGGGGTAATACCATTGGTCTTATTGTTAAATTTTTCAGGCCATAGCTCATGGAAATCACTGAACATGCCCTGCACCAACAACTCGGAATGCAATGCCGCCACGCCATTGACGGAAAAACTGCCGACAATAGCCAGGTAGGCCATTCGAATCTGCTGCTCCCAGCCTTCTTCTATCAATGACATACGGGCCAGACGATTATCGTCGCCAGGCCAGCGCTCAGCCACCTCCTTGAGAAAACCTGCATTGATCTCAAAAATAATCTCAAGCAGACGAGGCAAAAGCTGACGGAACAGGCGCACCGGCCATTTTTCCAATGCTTCGGGCAGCAGGGTGTGATTGGTGTAGGCCATAGTCTGGCGGGTAATTTGCCAGGCCTTATCCCAGGCAACGCCATGCTCGTCCACCAGCAACCGCATTAACTCGGCAACAGCAATGGTTGGATGGGTATCGTTGAGTTGAAATACGTTCTTCCTGGCGAATTGAGTAAAATTTTCGCCATGCCTCTGAACCCAGTCTCGGATAATGTCTTGCAGACTGGCTGATGCTAGGAAATATTGCTGGCGGAGACGCAACTCCTTGCCGTTTTCGCTCGCATCATTGGGATACAACACCATTGTGATGTTTTCCGCCAAATTTTTGGAACGGACCGCTTCCGTATAGTCACCTGCATTGAACTCGCTGAGGCCAAACTCATCCGTGGCGGCGGCCTTCCACAGTCTCAAGGTATTCACAGTACCGTTCTGATAACCCGGTATGGGGACGTCGTAGGGCACCGCCAGCACGTCCTGAGTGTGGATCCACTGCACCCGCCCATCGGCCAGCGTCTCCGTGTGTCCACCGAAGTGGATGCGCGTGGTCAACTCCGGGCGCTCAAGCTCCCAGACATGTCCGTTGCGCAGCCAGTGATCGGGTTCCTCCAGTTGGTAACCACGCTCAATAAGCTGGCGAAACATGCCATATTCGTAACGGATACCGTAGCCAGTCACTGGCAGTTGCAGCGTCGCGCAACTATCGACAAAGCACGCGGCCAAGCGTCCGAGGCCACCATTCCCCAATCCCGCATCCACCTCGATAGCGGAAAGCTCTTCCAGCTCAAGCCCCAACGTGTGCAGTGCCTTTTCGGCCGAACTGTTAATGCCAAGATTGAGCATCGCGTTGCCGAGGGCACGCCCCATCAGGAACTCGAGAGACAGATAGTAAGCCCGCCGGCAATCGCTTTCCCCATAAGCCTGTTGCGTGTTCTTCCAGCGCTCCATCAGCCGATCACGTACAGCCAGAGCCAATGAAGTATAGGTGTAGTGAGCAGATTTACACGACTTGCCACGGCCCAGCGTGTAATTGAAATGCTGGGCAATATCGTTGGCCAATTCCTTTGGCTTCATCCCTGGCGGGGCAGTTTCGGACAGCCGGGCAGTGGGCTGGCTTTTGGTCAGCTTGCGGTGAGGCATAGGTATCTTCCGTTTTTGGTGCGGCGACTGGGCTCTCTGCACAAATAGCACGAGAAGTCAAGACAGTGACTAAAGGTCAGCCAAAGCCATCCTATCTTGGTGCCGCTGATAAAACCGCTGTTTAAATTTTCCCGCGCATTATCTCATTCATCACGGCAATGATTGAACAAAAAACGGGAATCGACCATTCACTGAAACCGGTCAAACATCGAGATGGAGCTCAGCGATCTTTCGAGTGAGCGTATTGCGGCCATAACCCAACAACTTGGCTGCCTCCTGCCGGCGTCCACGGGTAGCGCCCAGCGCTGTGGCAATCAGGATGCCCTCCGCAGACTCGATCGCCTCCTTGGCAATATTGACATGACCACGCTTAAGTTCATCATCCACCCAGCTGCGCAAAGCCTCCTGCCAGCCTTCCCCCACCAGCGTAGCCGGGGATTCCTTAGGTGGTTGCAGCAGTTCAGGAGGCAAATCATCCAGATGAACATCCTTGCCGGCCGCCATCACGGTTATCCAGCGGCAGGTATTTTCCAGTTGCCGAACATTACCGGGCCAGTCGAGACCGCAAAGATAGGCCTCCACATCCGGACGCAACAGTTTTGTCTCCGCCTTTATTTCTTTGCTGGCCTCATTGAGAAAGTGTCGAAGCAACAGAGGAATGTCCTGCCGGCGCTCCCGCAGTGGTGGCAAATGAATGCGAATGACATTCAGGCGGTGGAACAAATCCTCGCGAAAACGCCCCTCCACAACCAGCGCATCCAGGTTTTGATGGGTCGCGGCAATAATGCGAACATCCACCCGCACTGGAGCATGGGCTCCCACCGGAAAGAACTCACCATCGGCCAGCACCCGGAGCAACCGGGTTTGCAACTCGGCGGGCATGTCACCAATCTCATCGAGAAACAGGGTTCCACCATCAGCCTGTTCAAAACGGCCAGCCCTTCTGGCTTGTGCTCCAGTGAAAGCCCCACGCTCATGACCAAAGAGCTCAGACTCCAAAAGATCTCGCGGTATGGCCGCCATATTCAGCGCGATAAAGGGCTCTGCTGCACGCGGACTATGCCGGTGCAAGGCCTTGGCCACGAGTTCCTTGCCGGTGCCAGACTCGCCGTTGATCAACACGGTGATATGCGAGCGCGCCAGACGCGCAATAGCCCTGAACACCTCTTGCATGGTAGGTGCGGCACCAATGATTTCCGGCGTCGCCTCAGGCAAGGGGTTAGGCTCACGCGCCAGCCGCAGATTACGGGCTTGAGCGCACGCACGCTGCACGCGATCCACCGCCTCATCAACATCGAAGGGTTTGGGCAGGTACTCGAAAGCACCACCATGAA
>SXQV01000085.1 GCA_005792805.1 Methylococcaceae bacterium
ATTTGAGTCCAGAGGGCAGGCTCCCGATGCGGATCTTGAAGTCAAATTGCTGGATGCCAGTGAGAGCAATGCCTGGTGGTGGAGACGCTACGATTTTCGCTGGCCAACGGAATGGAGTGTTACCGCCGTTCCATCTCGTGCAATCACCTACGCCTGGGGCCCGTCGGCGTCTCCTTTGCCGGCGATGTCTGTTGTGGAATGGAACATCATTCCAAAGCGTGCAGGGAATGGAGTGTTCGAACTCAAGGGTTTGGTTCTCAAGAGCCAGCCAGCCCTGGCGGACGCTACCCGCAAGCCTGCGATTCGGGCAAGCAGTTCAGCTGCGGGCCATCCTCCGGAATGGGTTATGGATGATCGTCCAGAGACCTTCTGGCAGAGTTTGCCGCATGATGGAACCGCAACGCTCACCCTGGATTTTGGTGGGCGGCGAGAGTTTGGGGGCGTGGCGCTGGAATGGTGTTCCAGTGATTATGCGCAGGTTTACGAGGTTCAGGTTTCTTCCGATGGGTTGGCCTGGACTGGCCTGAAGTCCCGCGAATCGGGTCGGGGTGGACTGGAGGCGCTGTACCTGCCGGATGCGGAATCCCGATGGTTGAGGGTTGTCATGCAGCGCAGCCAGCGGGGAGCGGGATTCTGTCTTCGACGGCTACAGGTCATGCCGGTCGAAGCTGAGTTTTCCCCCAATGAATTTTTCTCCACGATTGCCCGGCAGAGCCCCGAGGGCAGTTACCCCAAATATCTCTTGGGCAGGCAAAGTTATTTCACGGTGATTGGTGCACCAAACAGCCGGTACAGCGCGCTGATGAATGAGGAAGGCGCCATCGAGCCAGGGCGGGGCAGTTATTCCGTCGAGCCGTTTCTTTTTAGGGATGGGAGGCTCCTTACCTGGCGAGATGCAAGGCTGGAACCGTCGCTGGAAAGGAAGGAATTACCGATCCCTTCGGTCACTTGGCATGATCGTGATCTGAGTCTGCAAATCACCAGTTTCGCAACTGGCAGTAAGGATGACACGCTCTATGCACGTTACCGGCTAAAAAATGAAGGTGACGAGGCGGTTCAGCTGAAACTGTTTTTATCGGTCCGGCCCTTCCAGGTGAATCCGCCCTGGCAGTCCCTCAACATGAAGGGGGGATTCTCCGCCATTCGCTCAGTTGAAAAGAAGGGCGAGGGTGTGTGGATTAACGATTTACCCGCCATTGAGCTGTTGACTCCACCTGACGGGTTTGGCGCAACATCCTATGACCGGGATGATCTGGTCCGAGGACTCGGGGAAGGGCGTTGGCCTGGGGAAATTTCGGCGGTGGATGCGGCGGGTTTGGCATCCGGGGTGATGGTCTGGGAGGTTGCCTTGTCGCCAGGAGGCGAGCGGGACGTTTACCTGGCGCTGCCTCAAGGTGAGTCCAGGCACTTCACGTACCGGAAGAGTTCGGCTGCGGAGACCTTGCGAGCGGTCACCGAGGACTGGGCGCGGCTCTTGGCCAAGCCCCAGTTTGTGGGGCCATCTGCGGCTGACACCTTGCTCAGGGCAGTAAAAACCAATCTGGCTTACATTCTCATCGACCGGGATTCGTCGGCGCTCTATCCGGGCGCGCGCACCTATGCTCGTGCCTGGATTCGCGATGGCGCGGTGATTTCTTCGGCGCTTCTGGCGATGGGGCATCGGGCCGAAGTGCGCGACTTTATCGATTGGTATGCTGGTCATCAGCGGCCGGACGGGACGATCCCGTGTTGCGTCGACCGGCGCGGCGCGGACTCGGTGGCGGAGCACGATAGCCACGGGGAATTCATTTATACGATTGCCGAGTATTACCGGTTTACTCATGACAAAGCCTGGGTGCGAAAGCATTGGCCGGCGGTCATCCGCACGGTGGATGCCATCGAAGGTTTGCGTGAACAGCGCATGACCCCGGCCGATGGAGCGGATCCCGGCTCCCTGTTTTTGGGGTTAATGCCGAAATCGATCAGTCACGAGGGCTATGCCGGGAACCCGGTTCATTCTTTCTGGGATGGTTTCTGGACCTTGCGGGGCCTAAAGGACGCGGTTGAGCTGGCCCGGATTGTTGGAGACAAGGCCGCCGTTGCGCGTTTTGTGGCAATTCGTGATGAATTCCGGCGTGATCTATATGCCGCGCTGAATCGGACCATGGAGGACAAGAAAATCTCCTATTTGCCGGGATCAGTCGAGCTGGGTGATTTCGACGCCAATGCGACGGCCGTCAGTGTCAATATCGGCGGAGAGGAGAATCACTTGCCTAGCGGCCCGCTTCAGCGCACGTTTGACGAGTATTGGCAGTACGTTCAGAAACGTCGGCAGGGGACGCTGGAATGGGATGCCTATACGCCCTATGAGGTCCGCTCGGTGGAGGCGCTGGTAAGACTTGGGCGACGGGAGGAGGCGCTGGGCTTGCTGGAATTCCTGATGACGGGACAACGGCCCGCCACCTGGCACCATTGGGCTGAGGTGGTCTGGCGAGACCCGATAGCGCCCAAATTTATCGGGGACATGCCGCATGCCTGGATAAGTGCTGAATTTATTCGCGCCGTGCGATCGCTTTATGCGTTTGAGCGGGAGAGCGATCAGTCACTGGTGCTGGCTGCGGGAATCCCGGAGCGCTGGTTGACGGCGGGTGGCGAGGTGGGTGTCGAGGGGTTGCCGACCTGGTATGGCGAGATCAGTTATCGTCTCCGCCGTTCGGATCCGGACGAGTTGCGGATGAGTCTTTCTGGTGCCATCACTCCACCCGCAGGACACATTTTGATCCAGTCGCCAATCTCTCGGCCTTTACGAAGAGTGACGGTCAATGGCAGGGCTGCGATGAGTGCTGGCGGGAGAGAGGTCAGGGTGAGCCGGTTACCGGCGGAATTGATTCTGCAATATTGATCCTAATTGATCCTAGGTTCTGTTGACGTATCACCGCAGCCAGATGAGTGCTGCGACGAAGCGTAGAAATCCCATGTAGTTACGGGCTCGTTTTTCGTACCGAGAAAAGATTCTCCGGTAGTGTTTGATTTTATTGAAGAAGCACTCAATCAA
>SXQV01000086.1 GCA_005792805.1 Methylococcaceae bacterium
AGAAGCCGGAAAATCTCAGGAATATGGACCGGGCCAGGTGTTCTGGGAAACGGGCGAAGTTATGACGGCTGAAAATGTCAGTGACGGCGAGGCGGATTTGGTTATTTTTGAGATAGCCCCACAAAAGGAGGCCGCCACTGGCCCGGGGAAGCCATGAGGCTGTACCTCGGAGGTTCCCCTCTCAAAGCCGCCCTGATGAGTGGGTTGTCAGTGCTGGCTATTATGGTTCTGGCAACCGGCCCAGCCAATGCCGGGGAAGAAATAAAGCAGGAATGGCAGCCCAGTACCCTGAGCGAGAAAACACTGGCACAGGTGAATGGCGGGGTGGAGGCGTATCAAAAGTGCCTTAATAAGGAAACCCTGGCGCATGTCAATGACAAAGAGGACTCTCGGAAGGTGACCGATCTGATTCTGCGTAGCTGTGAGAAACCCCTGACCCTCGTCAAGGAAGCCTTCGAGGCCGAAAAAATACCGGGGATCATTTCAGACCGCTACATCCGTAGCAAGCGTTCCCGGGGGGCACAGCAGGTCGTAAGAGTTGTAATGGGTGCCCAGGCTGCGCGTTACTCCGAGGAGCATCCCTGAGGGTGTGTCCGCTTTCATCCGTCAGGTGAGCCCTCGACCGGGCTGTCCATATATGAGCGTCGTCGAAGGACTGTTTTTCGTAGGGTTTCCTTCGGTGGGTATCCCCCTGTTCAATCGATGATTTTGATAATTTGCGCCCCGTTCCCGCCGTCAAATTCGCGGGAAGTGGCGCGATCCCGAGGTGATAAATGCCGTTTGATTTGAATGTAATGCCGACGACGTTCGATCTGGTCCATGCCGGGCTGGCCGCGTTGGCGCTCCTTTTGCTGCTCTCCACAATAGCCCTGGCACTGGTCAGCGTGTTGGCGTTCCGTCGGCGACCGCAAGCTATCCCGCTTGAAAGCTCGCTTTCAGTATTAAAACCCGCCGTTGTCACGACTCCAGAGCCTGTCCGGGTAGAACCGCCACGGCCGGTGGTTGTCAGGGAGGCCACGCCAGACGCGGCCTTGCAGTTATTGGGCCTGTTTCAGCAGGAAGCCCGTTTTATCGATTTCCTGAAGGAAAACATTTCCGGTCATGGTGATGCCGATATTGGTGCCGCCGTGCGCATCGTGCATGAAGGCTGCCGCAAGGTCTTGCAGCAGCACCTTGATCTGGAACCCGTGCGGACCGAACCAGAAAATTCCCGCATCACTCTTCCGAAAGGCTTCGATGCCTCCGCTGTGCGGGTTAGCGGCCATATTGTGGGCGAGCCGCCGTTCACGGGAACACTGATTCACGGCGGCTGGCGCGTCACCCGTATTCATCTCCCCCAGCTAGCTGAAGGGCATGATGCTCGTGTACTGGCCCCGGCGGAGGTTGAGCTTTGAGCGAGTCGAGATTCTCGGTAGGCATTGACCTGGGCACGACTCATAGCGTTGTTTCCTATGTGCCTCTGAATGAGACGGATGGTGAGCAAGCCAGTTTGCGGGTGCTCGATATTCCGCAACTCACCTCGCCTGGAGTGATTGGCGAGAAAAAGCAGTTGCCGTCGTTCATGTACCAGGCCCATGAAGCGGAATTGGTGCCGGGTGATCTGGTTTTGCCCTGGGACGGACAACCGGAAGCCATCGTCGGTGAACTTGCCCGCCAGTTGGGCAGTAAAACCCCCATTCGTCTGATTGCCAGCGCCAAGAGCTGGCTATCCCATGCGGGAGTTGATCGGCGTTCGGCTTTATTGCCCGTGCAGTCTCCGGAAGAAGTGCGGCGAGTTTCGCCATTGCACGCCTCCACGGCCTACCTCCGTCATCTGCGGGATGCCTGGAATCAGCAGTTTCCCGAGGCTCCGCTGGCAGAGCAAGATTTGGTCATCACCGTACCGGCCTCATTCGACCCGGCGGCGAGGGAACTGACCGTCGAGGCAGCGCAGGCCATTGGTCTGCGCCAGGCAGCACTGCTCGAAGAACCGCAATCCGCGCTCTACAGCTGGATTCAGTCCAGTGCAGGCGGTTGGCGCGAGCAGGTCAAGCCGGGTGAAGTGATTCTGGTGGTCGATGTCGGGGGGGGCACCACGGACCTGTCGCTGATCGCGGTGACCGAAGAAGGCGGCAATCTCACGCTGAATCGGGTGGCCATCGGCGACCACATTCTGCTGGGGGGTGACAACATGGACCTGGCGCTGGCGTATGGGTTGCGCGCCAAACTGCAAGCCGAGGGCAAGCGTCTGGAACCATGGCAGGTTCAGGCACTCACTCACGCCTGCCGCGATGCCAAAGAGGCCCTGCTGACGGATGGTGACTTGCAGGAAGTGCCCATTGTGGTGCCAAGTCGCGGTTCCTCGCTGATTGGCGGCGTGTTGCGAACCAGCCTGACGCGAGATGAGGTGAACACCGCTCTGGTCGAAGGGTTTTTCCCGTGGGTGGAACTGACCGAGCGGCCCGTGACACAAGCCCGTACAGGTCTGACCACACTCGGTCTCCCCTATGCTCAGGATGCCCGCATTACCGCCCATCTGGCCGCGTTCCTGACACGCCAGGTCGGTGCTACCGGAGATCTGGCAGGGTTTGGGCCACATACCGGCCAGCAATTTCTGCATCCCAGTGCCGTGCTGTTGAATGGCGGTGTATTCAAGTCCGGTCTGTTGGCGAACCGTCTTCTGGAAGTGCTGAACCATTGGCTGGCCGCCGATCAGGCCGCACCGGCCCGGTTACTGCGAGGTGCCGATCTTGATCTGGCGGTCTCGCGGGGTGCCGCCTATTTTGGCTATGTCAGAAAGGGGCGCGGCGTCCGGATTCGTGGCGGCACGGCTGCGGCCTACTATGTCGGTGTTGAGAGCAGTATGCCGGCAGTACCGGGGTTTGCTCCTCCGCTCGAAGCGCTGTGCATTGCCCCTTTTGGAATCGAGGAAGGTACCCAGGCCGATTTGCCGCCCTACGAGTTTGGTGTGGTGGTGGGGGAGCCCGTTCATTTCCGCTTTTTTTCTTCCACGGTTCGCCGGGATGATGTGGTCGGGACGCGCCTGGACTGGTGGCCAGCGGATGAAGTCGAGGAACTTGCTGAAATCGAGGTGGTGCTGTCTTCCGAACAGCACCGCCCCGGTGACATTGTGCCGGTTCATCTGCTTGCTTACGTCACCGAAGTCGGCACGCTGCAACTGGAAGCCGTGGCGAAAGAAGGCGGTCAGCGATGGAAGGTGGAGTTCGATGTCCGTTCCGACAACGAGCGGACGGGTGTGGCGGCGTAGGTGCCAATTCCCTGCTGTTCCCCCTCGCCAGAAGATAGCCCATGATCGACAACTCGTCGCCAGTGCCCGCCTGGCTGGTCGGCATAGACCTGGGTACGACACATACCGTGGTCGCGGCCAGCCGGCTCGGAGGCGAGCCTTCCATTGAGCTTTTTACGCTGGATCAGTCGATCAAACCGGGTGAAGTAGCCCGGCTTTCGCTCCTGCCCTCGGTACGTTATCAGGCATCGCCGGATGAGCTGACACAGATCGATGCCGCCTTACCCTGGCCGGTGCCCGAACTCCCGGCAGGCTGCCGTCCGGTGGTGGGAGAGCTGGCCCGGCGCCTCGGGGCAAAAAGTCCTGGCCGCCTGATCGCCAGCGCCAAGAGCTGGTTGTCGCATCCTTCGGCGGATCGTGCGGCCCCCATTCTCCCCTGGGGCGCGCCGGAGGGCGTTCCAAAAATCTCCCCGATTGAAGCCAGCGCCAGTTACCTGATACATGTGCGTGATGCCTGGAATTTCCATCACTCCGAGGCGCCTCTGGATCAGCAGGAACTCGTGGTCACCATTCCAGCCTCCTTCGATGAATCAGCCAGGGCACTGACACTGGAGGCGGCCCGGCTGGCGGGACTCCCCCGGCTGAAACTGCTGGAGGAACCGCAAGCCGTCTGTTACGACTGGCTCTGGCAGCATCGGCATTCGTTGCAAGCGCAGCTTCAGGCAACTCGACTCCTGTTGATCGTCGATATCGGTGGCGGCACGATGGATCTGACGCTGATCAAGGTTGAGCCGGGTGCCGATGAGCCCAGATTGACCCGAATCGCCGTCGGCAATCATCTGATGCTGGGCGGAGACAATATCGATTTGGCCCTCGCACATCTCGCCGAACAGCGGCTGTTTGGGCAGGAACGCCGTTTGTCTTCTGCTGAACTGTCGCAATTGGTCGAACAATGCCGTGTAGCCAAGGAGCGATTGCTGGCCGACGATGCCCCCGAGACGGCGGGCGTGACCCTGCTGGGCAGTGGCGGTCGCCTGATCGGGGCAGCCAGAACCGCCGAACTGCGCCGGGATGAGATCCAGGCCATGGTGCTGGACGGCTTCTTCCCTCTGGTGGGCATTACCGATTTGCCCGAACGCAAGCGCAGCGGCGTCATGGAATTTGGTCTGCCCTACGTCGCTGATCCGGCCATCACGCGTCAACTTGCGGCCTTTCTGGGTGAGCATCGGCATGCTGCCCGGGAAGCCGTAGGGGAGGGGGCCGGTATCCCGATTCCTGATGCCTTGCTGCTGAATGGTGGAGTGTTCCGTAGTCCGCTGATGGTTCGTCGGCTGCTCGAACAGTTAACGGCCTGGGGCGGACGAACCCCTCAATGGCTGGAGAATGATCGCCCCGATCTGGCGGTGGCCTGTGGTGCCGTGGCTTACGGCCTCGCCCGCCGGGGGCAGTCGGTCCAGCGTATCGCTGGCGGATCGGCGCGGAGTTATTTCCTGCAACTGGATGCCGGGGACAAAGGCCCGCCCAAGGCGATCTGCATTCTTCCACGGGGAACCGAAGAGGGGCAGGAGATCCTTTTGAGCCAGCGCAGCTTCCGCCTTACCCTGGGCGTTCCGGTGCGTTTCACGCTGGTCGCGGCGACTGATGATTTTCGTCCACCGCCCGGCGAACTGGTCGATCTCAATGAAGATCACTTCCAGATTCTGCCGCCCCTGGCGGCGGCTCTGGATGCCGGAAGGGGTCTGAGGGATACGGAGCGCGACGTGCAGGTCGTGGCATCGCTGAGCGAAATGGGAACGCTCAGGCTCGAATGTGTTGCGGTCGATGAGCGCACTGAACGCTGGGATATCGAATTTCAGTTGCGGGGCAGGGCGCAACCGATGAATCTGGGTGAAGCCAGTCGTCACCCCCGTTTGCCGGAAGCCCTGGAAAAGATTGCTCAGGTTTTTGGAAAAAAAACGAAAGCCGCCAACCCCAAGTCCATTAAATCGCTGCGCAACGAGCTGGAAAAGATTCTGGGGCCACGTATCCACTGGGAAACCCCGTTACTCCGCGAGTTGTTCACGGCCTTGCTGGAGGGGCTGCCGCACCGGCGGCGCAGTGCCGACCATGAGCGGCTCTGGTTCAGCCTGATCGGTTTCTGCCTGCGCCCGGGATTCGGCTACCCGCTGGATGACTGGCGAGTCTCCCAGCTGTTCGGGATTTATGCCCAGGGATTGCAATTCGTCAACGACACTCAAAACTGGGCCGAGTGGTGGACGCTCTGGCGCCGGGTCGCCGGCGGGCTGGGGGAGGCCGAACAGATCACCGTATTCCAGGATATTGCCCCCTTCATCAATCCCGATACCGCCAGGCGCGGCAATACGCCAACCCTGGCCAAAAAACGCAGTTATGAAGACATGGTGCGGCTGGCGGCGGTGCTGGAACGCTTGCCCGTCGAGACCAAGAGCTCTCTGGGGGATTGGCTGATCGAGCGGCTGGGCAAACTGGCTGAACCTGGCGGAAGCTGGTGGGCGCTCGGCCGAATTGGCGGGCGTGTCCCCTGGCACGGCAGTCCCCATGCCGTGGTGCCGAAAGTCCGGATTGAAGGGTGGCTGGAACGGATTCTGTCCCGGGATTTTCGCAAGGAGACCCAGGCCGCATTTGCCGCGACGCTGTTATCTCGCATGAGCGGGGATCGTGAGCGCGACATTGATCCGGCATGGCGTCAGCGGGTCATGGACGCGCTACGTGCCGGCAAGGCACCCGAATCCTGGTTGGCGATGGTCCTCGAATATCAGGAGCTCAGCGAGGCCGATGAGCAGCGCGTATTCGGCGAGTCGCTGCCGCCTGGTCTCAAACTGGTCGGCTAGCGTGGGGGTTGTCGACTGTTCCAGCCAATGGCGTGGGTGACCATGACCGGGCAGATACGTCATTTCCTTCTTGCCCTGGGCCTGTTGACCGGGTTTTCCGCTGGCGCTTTTGAGCCCGCACCAGGCCAGTTTCTGGTACGGCAGGACTGCCCCGCGACGACAGGAATTCACCGGCCACCCGACGATGTCAGGCTTCGGCAAGGAGACCGCTATCAGGCTGTGGGCCTGAATCGTCAGCACGGTGACTTCCTGCAGATTCGGATGCCTGACAGTAAACCGGAATTACGCTGGGTGCGTCTGACCTGTGGTGAGCTACAGACTGCCGCATCATCGGCCACAGCGGCCACCACGAAGCCGCCCGGTTTTTCAGCCCACCGCAACGCCCGCCAGTTTCTGCTCGCCTTGAGCTGGCAGCCAGCCTTTTGCGAGAGCCAGCCGGACAAGCCTGAGTGCCGAACGCAAACGGCCTCGCGTTACGATGCCGATCACTTCAGTCTGCATGGGCTTTGGCCGCAGTCTCAGGGACTGGGCTATTGTGATGTTTCTCCCCTGGATCGCGCCAGCGATGAACGCCGCCGCTGGGACTTGCTGCCCCGGCTGCACCTTCAGCCGGAAACAATCCGCCGCCTCCATCAAGTCATGCCGGGCACTGCCTCCGGACTGGAACGGCATGAGTGGGTTCGCCATGGGAGCTGTTCTGGACACGACCCGGAGAGGTATTACCGCACGGCGCTATTCCTGCTGGAGCAGATCAACCAGTCACGCCTTCGCGAGGCGCTGGCGGGCCGCCTGGGCGAGACCGTTACGGCCCGCCAGCTGAAAGCCGCCTTTGCAGCCAGCTTTGGTCAGGGGGCGGATCAGGCGCTCGGTGTTGGTTGCCGCCGTGATGGTCAACGGCAATTGATCAGCGAAATCCGCATCAAGCTCAAGCCGCCTCTCAACGAGAACACCCCGCTGCGGGAAGCACTGGATGTGTCATCCCCGGCCTTCGGTAATTGCGAGGCTGGCGTGGTGGATAGGGCCGGGCTGGCAGGGCCTGGCCGTTAGCGGGATTGCGCGCCCGACCCTCTTCGGCTTCGCTCCGGTGCCCAGACAGACCCCTCCAGTCTGTCCGTGGTGAGGAGCACACTGCGCTGTGTCCAGCTCCAGGCCCGGCCGTCACTCCAGGTGTCCATCAGGGTTATGATGCTGAGGGCCTAGCGGACGCCAAGAAGCCGCAGCCTTCGACAACCAAGGGAGAAGCAACATGAAAAACTACATAAAACCTCATCGTATGATCTGGATGGGAGTCCTGCTGTCAGTATTAACGACGGCAGTCCTCGCGGGATCTGGCGGCAACGCACCCTGGTTTCCATCGCTGCAGGCGTTTGAACATTATGACTCGGGACGTTCGCACGTATTTTCACAGGCGCGTTTTCGCGGCTCTTTCCGGGGCGCAAACACTGTCACGATGCAGTTTTCCCCAGAAGGGGCCTACCCCTCCGGCTACAACATGTCGTACCTCAGCGCCAAAGCGGCCTTTATCCAGGGCGGGAGCTACGGTGATGTCCCAGGCTCGATTGGTCCGTTCGTGGCGAAAGTCGATCCGGAGACACTCAAGCCAGTGTGGTTTACGCAACTAGCGAACACCGAACAAACGGGGGATTGGGACTATCCAGGGGCAATGGCCATCGAGAATGACGGTTTTATCTATGTCGTTTCCGGCTACCGCCTCTACAAGGTCGCACCGGATCGTGGGCAAGTGATTGCAACGCTGGATCTCCCAACGATGGTTTACATGCGAAACAACTACCCCGATCAGCCGCCTACCTACGATACGACCCTCACGGATGACGCGGCCAACACTTCCTACAATGGCATCAATGCCCTGCCGGACGGGACTATCGTTGTGAAGTCTCTTTACCGGGTGGCCGGATGCACACTGAAC
Source organism: Methylococcaceae bacterium (assembly GCA_005792805.1). GTDB lineage: Bacteria > Pseudomonadota > Gammaproteobacteria > Methylococcales > Methylococcaceae > UBA6136. Next base: position 8,003 of record SXQV01000086.1, read on the forward strand.
GGAGCTTCCGCGATTCTCAACTGTCCCGACAGCAGGAATGTCCCGGCATCCAACCTCATCTCCGTCAATCCGCGCACCATGGCGATCATCGACAACATCACGCTTCCGGCCTTTGCGGGCGCACGCCCGACCATTACCCGTTATCGGGGTATTGACTATGTTTACCTGCTCCAGAACACATCCAGTCCAGTGCGCTATTCAGTCAGGAAAGGAAAATTCACCCTTGACACGTCCTGGACGCCACCCGCCGTCACCAACGCTGGCCAACAGCCGGGGGGTTCGCTGATCGTAATGAACGACTGGATTGTCGGAGCCACAAACACGGTACCGGCTACCGGTGCCTTGACTGTGTTTGCCATTCATCAAGGTAACGCTTCCCGCTATTTTTCGGTCCAGCCCTATGTCAACGACCCGGTGGCACCAGAACTGGCCAGGGCGTTTGCCACCGCGTCTCCAGGAGGATTGCAGGCTGTCAGCTGGGCTCCCATGTCTCTTGAAGCAGACCCCGAAAACAGTCTCTTTTACGGCGTAGAAACGCTGGCCCGCAAGGTCGCTGCATTCAGGATCACCAGGTCAGGTATCAAGACCGTGTGGAAGCAGACCCAGACCACGACCGAGTGGGCAACACTCATTGGCCCAATGAGTCGACGTATCTGGGTAGGGACGAATATCCCAGGTGCCGAAATTCCGGGACAGAACGTCTCTGACACAGTCGTTTGGCGGGATGCGCAAACGGGTCGGGAATTGGCCCGTTCGGATCGAACTCCCAGCATTACGATGGGTACTGCCGTGCAACCGGGTTACAGCGGAAGCATGTACTTGCCCGGCGCAAAGGGAATGCTGGTAAGGATGACGCCAAAACCCGTGCCGGAATAGGCCGTCTTGCTCGCCACGCCATCCAGACAGCGGGTACTCACCCTGCGCCGGCCTCGCTGGATGGCGTCGTTGCGCTTGCCATGACGGTTTTGTGCCACCCATCTCTGAATCGTCATGAGCCTCATGTCTCTCCAATAGCGGGTTGCGGGTTGACACAGGTTTTGATGGGCTGCTAAATTGCCAAACATGGTTTTGTAAGGGGATGCTAGGTGTCTTTTGTCGAAAAAGGATTTACTGAAAGTCTCGTCTGAACCAGATCTAGGCGTTAATGCGAAATCTCACACAGTCCAGGGGGATCTATGAATAAAGCAGAATTGATCGAAGCCATTGCTGATGCGGCTGATCTGACAAAAGCGGACGCAGGCAGGGCATTGGATGGTCTGGTAAATGCGATTACCAACGCATTAAGGGACGGAGACACCGTGTCATTAGTAGGCTTCGGATCGTTTCTCGTGAAAGAGCGTGCGGCTCGTCAGGGACGGAATCCCCAAACAGGTAACGCGATTACTATTGCTGCGGCGAAGATCCCTTCGTTTAAGGCTGGCAAAGCCCTGAAGGATGCTGTACACTAATCCGCTCCAGGGTGCTTAGCTCAGCTGGGAGAGCATCG
>SXQV01000011.1 GCA_005792805.1 Methylococcaceae bacterium
CGACGCCGCCGCCCAGGCCTATGTCCGCGCCTTCCAGCCCGAAATCGACAGGACCGCTCACGGCCTTTATGAGAATCTGCAGGAACATCCCATGGTGCTCAACAGCCTGCGAGCCACCCGGGTCACGACGGATGCAGCGGCGCTGGCGGTGGCCTTGCACACCGGCGGGATTGGTGTTCAGGACTTTGTGATTGCGCCCGCCATGCTGTCGGTCACCAGTCTTCTGACCGAAAGTGCGCTGGGCAGATTCATGAACAAATCTGCCGAACAGCTGAAAATCCGCCAGCGCGAGGCCGTTGAACGGCTGTTCATGCTGGCCATACAAGAGCCGCTCGCATTGGTCCCGGATCAGCTGGACCCCGCTATCCGCGTAGGCATTCCGCCCGAATCGCTGCAGCGAGCCACAATCGAACTCCGCTGAAGAACACGGACATAGCCCGCGCCCACCAAGACACAGCTCATCAGATTTGACCCGGGCCACTGCGGCCAGAACATCAACCTTCCTCAATCCCAATGCCACATCCGTTCGATGAACTTCTCCAGAGCGCCCTCGATTGGGGACAGCGTGCGGTGGATCACCACTGGCTGCACGCTCAGGATATCCGTGAGATCAGCGCCCTGGAAACACGTAGTCCGAGTTCCCTGTTTGAACCGGGAACCCATCGGCCTCTGGTCGCTGCTTTTTTTGGGGGAACCGGGGTAGGCAAGAGCAGCCTCCTTAACCGTCTGGCCGGGCAGCCCGTCGCGAGAACGGGCGTCGAACGCCCGACCTCACGTGAGGTTTCCCTCTATTTGCACGACACGGTTCAGATTAGCCGTTTACCGGATGACTTTCCCCTGGACAAAGTCCGCATCGCTCAACACCATGATGCCGAAGCGCGGCAGGTCATGTGGGTCGACATGCCGGATATCGACAGTGTCGAGCAGCACAACCGGGAATTGGTACTGGAATGGATGCCGCAGATTGACGTGCTGATTTATGTCGTCAGTCCAGAGCGGTATCGGGATGACAAAGGATGGCGCCTGTTACGGGAACACGGCGGTGATCACGCCTGGCTCTTTGTGCTGAATCAATGGGACCGTGGACAGGCCATTCAGCTCGAAGACTTTCGCGGATTACTGGCTACGGCGGGCTTCGCCAACCCCGTCATACTGCGCACCGACTGCCGGGACCACGTGACTGAGCGCAAAGACGATGACTTTGCAGAATTACAAAGCCTGCTGCGTGAAATCTCTGCCCGGCAGGTGATGGGGCAACTGGAGTCCCGCGCCGAACAAGCGCGTATCAGCGGATTGAATCAAGCCATCGAGGCGGCCCTCGACCGCCTGGGCCGGGCAACGGCTTATCGGGATTTGGAAGACGAGTGGGAGAAGATCTGGACGGCGACCCAGACCGAGTTACTCGCCGGACTGGAATGGCCCATGCGAAGCACGGCGGCGGCCTTCAGCGGCAACGAAGCCAATCCGCTGGCCCGACCGCTGCAACTCACTTCTGCCGGAGAGCCGGACAATCAGCCGGCTCCGGCCAAAGCCGTGCTATGGGATGACTGGGCTGAAGGCCAAGTACGTGATGCCATAGGCCAGCTGGTCATCGAGACCGGCCGCCGGGGGCTGCCCATCCGGCCAATCAGGGACCAGTTCGGGAAATGGCCCGAGGAAACCGGAAAACAGGTCCTGAATCGGGCCCAGCTCATGCTGCGTCAAGCACTGGCTCAACCCGGCAATGGATTTCAGCGGATCAGCCTGAAGCTGATGGGTCTATTGGCCGTGCTGCTGCCATTGGCCGCGATCAGCTGGGCCAGTTATCAGGTGGTGAAAGGGTATTACGACAGCGCAACCGGGCATCTCAATTATCTGGGTACGGATTTCGCCGTGCACAGCCTGCTTCTGATCGGCCTGGCCTGGCTGCTGCCCTGGTTTGCCTGCCGGCAACTCAGACCCTCGGTCGAAAGGAGTGCACTTAAAGGGTTACGGTCCGGTGTCATCTCCGCCTTGGCCGCCGTTCGCGAGCAGATCAGCGCCGGATTCGCTGCAGCGGATCGCGACCGGGAATCCATCATCGCCGAAGCGCAAGCCTTGCAGGAGAAGGCGCTACACCTTCACCAGCAAACCGCAACGGGAGGGCGGCGGCCAGAATTGCTGGAGCGGATGCTGCCGGACTCTGCCACCAATTGAGGGCCGGAGGAGAGGCTACTTCCGCGTACTTCAGTCCAGTAGATCGAAATAGCTTTTGTCCACCCCGCACTCCGGGCAAACCCAATCATCGGGAATATCTTCGTAACGGGTGCCCGGAGCCAGACCGCAATCCGGATCGCCCCATTCTTCGTCGTAAACCCAGCCGCATGCGGAGCAAATGTATTTCTTGTAATCAGCCATGGAGTGGTAAAGGGTGTCAGTGGTTGAGGGGGCGCATTTTACGTGGGCACACGGCCAGGAGCCAGCAACGCCGGACTGAGCGTGTTAAACCATCAGAAAAGCAATAAGGCCGCCAGATAGGCCGTCATGAACAAGGAGAGCGGCAGCCAGTTCTCTCGCAGCTTATGCGTCAGCCAAAAACGGAAATAAGACCATGAGCGAAAGTGGGAGCGGAATAAACGAACGGCCCTGACGTAGACGTAGAAGCCCAGTCCCATAAAAAAGATCAATCCCGTCCATGCGGTGTACATCTGGGCTTCATGACTCTCCAGATGAAATATCATCTCAAGCATGTCCTCCAGGCCCAGCTCCAGAAACTCGATCACGATGTGCAGACCATGCAGCAGCAGGTCGACCAGGAAATCCCAAAACACCAGCAACAGGAAACAGGCGCACCAGAGAGTCAAGGCCCGCCGGGCCCATCCATGGTTTCGGGCAGCGGCATTTTGGGTCTGAACGGCCTCAGTGGTTTGTTTATTCACAAGGATTTTCCAGTTTGACGGCCCGTTCCACTTAGCCCTGAATCCGGCAGGTGGGGCAGCCGGAATTACGGGGAAGCACCAATTTCTGCCAATCCATGGTCAGCGCATCGAACAACATCACCACGCCGGTCCGTACAGAATCAGGCAGCGTGATGAGCTTGATGGCTTCAAGCGCCTGCAAACTGCCGATGACTCCGGGGAGAGGAGCAACCACCCCCGTCTGGGTGCAGGTCTCGCCCAACTCATCAACGCCCTGATACAAGCAGTTGTAACAGGGACTCTCGCCGATGCCAGGCCGAAACACCGCCAGTTGCCCTTCAAAGCGAATGACCGCGCCGCTGACGAGAGGCTTGCCCTGGCTAAAACACGCCCGATTGACGGCAAACCGGGTAGCCAGATTGTCCGAACAATCCAGCACCACATCGGCATCCCTCATGGCGTCTTCCAGCCCGGCGTCATCCAGCCGCCGGTCTATCACGGTAAGGCGAACTTCAGGGTTCAGGCGCTTCAGCGCATTATACGCAGACTCTGTTTTTGGCTTGCCCAGGTCATCCGTTGTATGCAGCGGCTGACGCTGAAGATTGCTCAGGTCGACCGTATCAAAATCGTTGATGGTCAAATGACCAACGCCCGCCGCCGCAAGATAAGTCGATGCCGGCGAACCCAGCCCGCCCAGGCCAATAATCAGAACACTGGACGCAAACAACCTGGCTTGCCCCTCAATATCAATTTGCGGCAACAGAATCTGGCGGCCATATCGAAGCAGCTGGTTATCGTCCATGAGCAGCGTTTGAGTCTCTATTTATGTGACTTGCCGAGGGAATGATTTTAGAGCAGATCCCTGACCGGGCCACCGCTCACGGCACAACTTGGGACGGTTATGTAATATCATGGCTCCCCAAAAACCTCTGAATGCTGTGTTTAACCAACCCATGATTCGAACCCTGGCCCTCACACTGCTCTTGCTTGGGCCCCTGGCTCATGCAGAGAACGAAACCCCTGTGATCATCACCGACCAGCCGGACCTTCCTGCACCCATCCAGAGCGGCCAAACCATGGAACCCGATGTCACCATCATTCGTCGCGGTGAGGAAACCATTGAGGAGTATCGTATCAACAACCAGATCACCATGGTCAAGATCACCCCCGTCATAGGCCCCTCCTATGTCCTGGTAGACACCAATGGCGACGGCAATCTGGAAGTCCGCCAAAGCGATAACCAGCGAGGAATGAACATCAACAAGTGGGTGCTGTTTAGCTGGTAACCCATCCTGTGCGCGGTATCCTCCGCCTTGACTGACGGGCCATCCCGCCATCCTTCCCCCTCTCCCCGTTCACCGTCCCAAAGATCACTTCGAATATGCCTGTCAGCACCCGCCTGGATAGTTTGTTACGTGCAAGGCAACAACACCTGGTTTGCGGCGGACTGAAAGGGCTGGAAAAAGAAAGCCTGCGCCTGTCGGCCGGGGGCCGCATTGCCCAGACGCCACACCCCGCCGCGCTGGGTTCAGCCCTGACTCACCCATGGATTACCACGGATTATTCGGAAGCGCTGATCGAATTGATCACCCCCCCGTGTATCAAGGCAGAACAGGCGCTCCACTTCATGGGCGACATTCATGCCTTCGTTCACCAGAACCTGGAGGAAGAACTCCTGCTCGCCACCTCCATGCCCATCGGGCTGGACGGTGACGCAAGCATCCCCATTGCCCGCTACGGTCATTCCAATATTGGCCAGATGAAGCATATTTACCGGCGCGGACTGGCCTACCGCTACGGCAAAACCATGCAATCCATTGCCGGGGTTCATTTCAACTATTCCGTAAATGAAAACCTGTGGCCCGTCCTGCAAGATATTGAAGGACATCGAGGAACCCTGAGCGACTATATTGCAGCGGCTTACTTCGGCGTCATCAGAAATGTACATCGCTATGGCTGGTTGCTCATCTATCTGTTTGGCAACTCACCCGCTATCTGCAAATCCTTTTTCCGTGGGCGCGAAGCCCTCGCCTCACGTTTTGCCGAACTGGATGCCAGCACGCTCTACCGGCCCAATGCGACCTCGCTGCGCATGAGCGATATCGGCTACCGGAATGACAACCAGACCAGTCTGGATATTTCCATCAATACCGTGGAAGCCTACATTGCCAGCCTTGAAGCCGCCATCAACCAGCCCTACCCCGCTTATGAGGCCATAGGCATCAAGGCCGATGGCGAATATCGGCAACTCAACGCCAACATCCTCCAGATCGAAAACGAATACTACAGCCTCATCCGCCCCAAGCAGATCACGCACACCGGCGAGAAACCCACGCTAGCGCTCAGAAAACGCGGCGTCCGCTATGTAGAACTGCGGGCGCTGGATCTTCTCAGCCTACAGCCCGAAGGAATCTCGCTGGATGAAATTCGATTCCTGGAAACATTCGTCCTCTACTGCCTGCTCACGGAAAGCCCCCGGTTTGATGCCGAAGAAAAGGCCGAATGCAACCGCAACAGCCTCAACGTCGCCTGTTGCGCGCGGGGCAAGGCATTTACCCTATTCCGGAACGGCCGCAGCATACTGCTGAACCAATGGGCCAGCCAGATACTGGATGACCTGCTGCCGATCGCCGGCCTGCTGGATGAAGAAGAAACCGGACACCCCTATCGGGCCAGCGTAGAGCGGCACAGACCCGCCGTCGGCGAGCCTGATGCAACCCTTTCTGCAATGGTGTTAAGGGACATGCAGTCCAACCATGAGTCGTTCGCCGATTACGCCCTCAGACTCTCCCGGCAACATGCACATCACTGGAAAAACCGGGGCCTGAGCGAAGATACAGCGCACGGTCTTGTACGCGAAGCAGACCTGTCCTGGCAAAAACAGGCACAGATTGAAGCCACCGACAAACTGCCGCTGGATGAATTTCTCCAGCAGTACTGGGCTCAGTCATAGAGACCAAATACCTTTCCCAGCCCCGTAGGAGGCCCGCCCCCAGGCCGATGCTACGGGCGTAGGAGGCCTGCCCCCAGGCCGATGCGGGTTAGCTACCGGCACCCCGCTAGGTACCCCAATTGCAGCCCGCTCGCGCTGGGGGCAGCGCTCCTGATATGGATTGACCTGTCAATGCTTGGTTGATGGCACTTTGCTTACCGTGGATGAATGTTCCAGTCAGTGATTGTGATTTAGGGACGACGGGCTGAATGAGCGACGGTGAATCAGTCTGATATACGTGGGTTGGTTACCAACATGACTTGCTTTCGGTCGCGCAGCGGCCCATCTCTACGAGCGTGGGTCATCCACCCTTTGCAGGGCAGTGCCACATAGGAGCGCCTGGGGTTCTGCAGGGACAGCTCGTCGTCCCTGAATCACAATCATCGACCC
>SXQV01000087.1 GCA_005792805.1 Methylococcaceae bacterium
CGGCGGCCCGTGCGGGTATTCACTATCTGCATCGATTGGGTGCGGTGCTGACCTTCCTGGTTCTGACTGTGCTCGCGATGGGGGTGACCTCCAACCGCAAAGTGCCACACCTCAGTAAATCCGGCTTGTTCTTGAGCTTCCTGTTGCTGGTGCAGATTGGTCTGGGCATTGCGCTGGTGTTGCTGCGTCTGCCTGTGGCTGTAGCCGTTGCCCATCATGTCGCGGCTGCGCTTCTGCTTTTGGTTGTGGCGCGTATCAACTATTTTCTGGGTTTGCCACCTCGGGATAATGCCACAGCCGCCAGCCCAGCAGAGGCCACAAAGCCGTCTGATAGGCTGGCGGCGATTCCGCCGGTGGCTCCGCCCCCGCTTGTCTTGCCTGGCGCGGAGCCGCAATCGCAGGCATTGTCACCCGAAGGTCTTTTTGTCAGGCTGAAGAGTCAGTTAGGCAAGACCCGGGGAGGATTGACCGGCTTCCTCGGCACTCTGGCCCTGGGTAAGAAAGCCATTGACCGCGAGTTTCTAGACGACCTGGAGGCTCAACTATTGACAGCGGATATCGGGGTTACTGCTACGCGGGATATCATTGAGCACCTGACCGAGAGTTTGGAGCGGCATGAGCTGGCCGATCTCGACGTGGTTAAAGACCGGCTTCGCACGTATTTGCACGAGATGATCGCGCCCGTCAGTTCGCCACTGGTGATCCCGGATGAAATCCGGCCCTTCGTAATTCTTGTGGTGGGCGTTAACGGGGTAGGGAAAACCACAACCATCGGCAAGCTGGCCAAGCGCCTGCAGAATCAGGGGCACAGTGTGATGCTGGCGGCGGGAGACACTTTCCGCGCGGCGGCCGTGGAGCAGCTGCAAACCTGGGGTGAGCGCAATCACGTGCCCGTGATTGCTCAGCATACCGGTGCCGATTCAGCCTCCGTCATCTTCGATGCCCTTCAGGCAGCGCAGGCGCGCGGTATTGATGTCTTGATCGCCGATACGGCGGGCCGTCTGCATAACAAATCGAATCTCATGGCTGAGCTCAGCAAGATCAGGCGCATCATGGCGAGGCTTGATGAGGCGGCGCCACACGAGGTTTTGCTGGTGCTGGATGCGGGGACCGGACAGAACGCCATCAATCAGGCTCGCCAATTCCGGGAGGCGGTAGGCTTGACCGGTATCGCACTGACCAAGCTGGATGGCACGGCCAAGGGTGGCGTCATTTTTGCCTTGGCCAGGCAGTTCGGTATTCCTGTCCGCTACATTGGTATCGGCGAAGGCATTGATGATCTCCAGGATTTCAATGCCGATCAGTTTATTGATGCATTGTTTGCAGAGTCCGGCGTTTGAATGGACTGGTGAATGACCGGCAGAATGGGGGGGGGGAATTCCAGCAGCGGCGCCCCATTTCTGTCGGACTCAGATTCAGCGAATGATGCCAGCACGGTTGTACCCGGATTCTTGGCTTCAGAGCCGGTGATGGCTTTCCAGATGCGTGGTGAGTACCTGGGCTAACCACAGTTGATCAAGTACCCCGGCGCTTTCTCGTGCGCTATGCATGGCCCACATGGGTACACCGCAATCAATGGTCCTGATGCCTAGTCGAGCGGCTGTCATTGGCCCAATGGTTGAGCCGCATCCCAGATCGCTGCGATGGACATAGGTTTGGCTGGAAATGCCCGCCTGACGGCATAATTCCAGAAAGTAAGCCTCAGTGACCCCGTCGGTCGCATAGCGCTGGTTGCTGTTGATTTTTACCGCAGGCCCGCCGTTGACCCGGATGGCGTGCAAGGGCTCATAAGCGTCAGGGAAATTGGGGTGATAGGCGTGGGCCGCATCTGCGCTAATCATCAGGCTCCGCGTCAGTGCGCGCTGGTATTCGCCCCGCTGTTCTCCGCGACCTTGAGTTATGCGTTCAAGAGTGTCCGCAAGGAAGCTTCCGTCGGCGCCTTTATGGCTTTCACTGCCGATTTCCTCGTGATCAAAAAAAGCACAAACCGAAGTGTGTGGACCCGTTTTTGCGTCAAGCAGTGCGGTGAGACCGGCGTGACAAGAGGAAAGATTGTCGATTTGGCTGTCCGCGAAAAACTCGCCAGCTGCCCCCCAGAAGGCGCCCTTCTGAGTGTCGTAGACGTTGAGCTCAAAGCTCAGGATGTCGCTCCTTGGGTATTGAGCCTCTCTGGCAAGCAGGGAAAGGAGTTGCTCTGCGGGGGGCATCTCATTTTGCAGATTGCCAAGAATCAGGGGCAACTCCGTTTGTTTGTTGAGCTTCAGGCCATCGTCATTGACCTTGCGATTCATGTGGATCGCAAGGTTGGGCAAACGGGCTAGTGCTTGTTCAAAACGGATTAGTCTTGTTTCGATGCCGCCTTCGGTACGAAGGCACAATCGACCTGCGAGACTGAGATCCCGGTCGGTGAATGTCGCGAGGATGGGGCTGCCGTAAACTTCAACACCGAGTCGTGTCAGGCTTTCGCTGCCATGTGCCGCCCTGGGCTTTAGCCGTAGACCGGGCGAGTCCGTATGAGTGCCAATGATGCGGAAGCCGCTATCGGCTATCGCGCTTTCTCCTGGCTGGAATGAGATCAGCGAAGAATCGCCGCGAATGACGTAATGTCGACTCCCCGCTTCCAGTGTCCAAGGCTCCCGTTCATCCAGCGGGGTGTAGCCATGGGCTTTGAGTCGTTGCGAGATCTCCGCTACGGCATGCCAGGGGCTGGGGCTGGCATCAATGAAATCAAGCAGGTTCTGTGCGTGCTTTTGATGTTCGGGAGTCATCTGCATGTGAGGTCGGTTTCGTAATAATTGGGTGATGGGGTTGCCGGTTTTTCCTTGCTCTCAGTCCATATTAGCCGATCACAATAATTGCGGTGCAACGAACGCGGGGGTTCTCCAATTCTGGGATAATCGGCCCATGATGTTTCCAAACGGCTTATGTTAATTCCTTCATGTCCGAGACGGTTTCCCTGTTGCAAGTGCGTGGTCTGAGTTGTTACCGGGGTGAGGTCTGTCTATTCGAAAACATGGAATTCAGTTTGAGAGGCGGAGAAGCCTTGCAAATCGAAGGAGCGAACGGCGCTGGGAAGACGAGTCTATTGCGCATCATTGCGGGTATGACACCACCGGATGAAGGTGACGTACTGTGGTGTGGGGGGCGCATTCAGGATCGCCGGTCAGACTTCAATTCCCAAATGGCCTATCTGGGGCATCATCTTGGGCTCAAGTATGAGTTGACGGTGGAGGAAAATTTGCGTGCGGCGGCGGTGATTCAGGGCGGGGCCAACTCTTTGGATTTTCTGGCAGACGTATTACAGCAGGTCGGGTTGTCTGATCGGGCGGATTTGCCGGTGCGGGTATTATCGGCGGGTCAAAGACAGCGCGTCGCGCTGGCGCGTATGCTCCTGATCGGAGCGGTGCTATGGATTCTGGATGAACCCTTCACGGCCTTGGATGCCGGCGGAATCGTGCTGATCAGTGAGCTGCTTGGGTATCATCTTGATCGCGGAGGGCTGGCGGTGATGACCTCGCATCAATCTATCCCGCTGGGTTCTCGTCTGCGCAGGCTGATTTTGTGATGTCGGCAGGGTGGCGGGCTTTTGTTGCCTTAGTAAAGCGGGATTTGTTGCTGGCGTTCCGTCATCGCGGAGAGCTACTGAATCCGCTGCTGTTTTTCATGCTGGTAGTGACACTTTTTCCTCTCGGAGTTAGCCCGGAATCTGCGCTACTCCGCATCATGGCACCGGGTGTGATTTGGATTGCGGCACTTCTGGCGGGCTTGTTTTCGCTGGAAACCATGTTTCGTTCTGATTTTGATGACGGTGCGCTGGAGCAGATGGCGCTTAGCCCGCATCCGTTGTCCCTGCTAGTGCTCGCCAAGGTTTTCGCGCATTGGCTGGTAACGGGCCTGCCGATGCTGTTGATGGCCCCTTTGCTGGGGCTGTTCCTCTCATTGCCTGCTACGGGTTTATATGCACTGGAGTTGACCTTGCTGATAGGGACACCTTTGCTTGGTCTCGTAGGGTCGATAGGCGTTGCGCTGACCGTGGGTCTTCGGCGGGGTGGCGTGCTGCTGACTTTGCTGGTGCTGCCCTTGTATATCCCTGTGCTGATTTTTGCTACCAATGCCGTGTCGGTGGCTGTGGCTGGCTTGCCCATCGACGGGCAGCTTTATTTCTTGTTGGCCTTGCTGGTCTTGGCGATTACGTTAGCGCCATTTGCCACTGCGGCGGCCCTACGTATCAGTTTGAGTTGAATCTATGTGGAACGCGATTTGGCTGTTTTTTCATAAACTGGCTTCACCCAGGCATTTCTTTCGGATCAGTGGTTTGCTGATTCCATGGCTGGCGGCCATCACGGCCGTACTGCTTCTGGCCGGTCTTTATCTTGGGCTTTTTGTTGCCCCGCCGGATTATCAGCA
>SXQV01000088.1 GCA_005792805.1 Methylococcaceae bacterium
AAAATTGTAGAAAAGGATGTAACCCAGCCGGCCACCTAGCATGAGCCCAATCGCACAATAGAAAATCAGGTCCTCGATCTGATTGGCTGTCCAGGGGAAGTTCGGCTCCTTGGCGCGTTGGCGCGCCATGATCCAGGCAGCACCAATGCCGATGATGTACATCAGCCCATACCAATGGACTTTTAGGGGTCCGAGGCTAATGGCGACAGGGTCAATATTCGGGTAGGTGAGCATGCGAAACTCCAGGGGTCAGAGGGGCTCTCAGGCTGAAAACAAGGGTAGATGAATACGGTAGTTGGCCGGTTGATGGCGGCCAGTGACCCCGCCAGTTTCTCCGGGGATACGGCTGTTGGCGGGAGCCATCCATGATCTGCAAGGTCTGGAAACTATACCATGGTGGGCGCAGGTCCCGGATTGGTTCAGGGGCTTGATGCGGGTTGCCTAAAAAGGCCCGCATCGGGACAATGCAGCCATTGCAGATACCTTGCCCCAGGCTGGGGTTGACGGAAAAGGAAGGAGATTTACCCATGGCAGGATTGCGCGATCAGCTCCTGAAATCAGGTCTGGTGAATGAAAAGCAGGTCAAGAAGGCGCAGAAAGAAAAGCATAAGGAGCAACGTGGTCAAGGAAAGGCTGGAGTCCCGGATGAAGAGGCGCTGCGGAGGCAGCGCGTACAGGCCGAGAAGCTTGAGCGTGATCGCCAGCTCAATCAGCAGCGAAAGGAGGCGGCAGACAGGAAGGCGCTGGGTGCCCAGGTGCGCCAGCTGATTGAAGTTCACCGGCAACCCATAAGGGAGGGGGAGATCCCATTTAGTTTTACCGATGACGGCAAGGTAAAAAAACTTATGCTGGACACAAAGACGCGAGATCAGCTCGTGCGTGGACAGTTGGCCATCGTCAGGGGTGATCAGGGTTATGGATTTGTTCCACGTGAAACAGCTGAAAAAATCCTTCAGCGTGAGGCGGCTTACGTCATTCTTCTCAACGAGCCAGCGGGTCAGGATGACCCTTTCGGCGACGATCCCTATGCGGACTATCAGGTGCCTGACGATCTAATCTGGTAACGTGGACGCAACCCCTGCCCCTTCAGGACATCATGACCCTATCCCTGTTCTCCCGTTACGAGATCGGCCCTTACCTCTTGAATAATCGGATGGTAATGGCTCCGTTAACCCGGTCACGCAGCAGGCAGCCCGGCAACATTCCCGGGCGTCTGAATGCCTTTTATTATGCGCAGCGGGCTAGTGCCGGCCTGATCATTACCGAGGCCACACAAATCGCGCAGCAGGGGCAGGGATATGCCTGGACGCCGGGGATTTACTCGGAAGAGCAGATAGAGGGTTGGCGGCTGGTTGCGGAATCCGTCCATGATGCCGGTGGCCTGATCTTTATGCAGCTTTGGCATGTCGGGCGGATTTCCCATCCGGCGCTTCAGCTCAAGGGAGCTTTGCCGGTTGCGCCATCAGCCATCACGCCGACAGGCATGGCCTTTATCACCAATACCAGGGGTGACCCGGAATTTGTTCCCTTCGTCACCCCGCGTGCACTGGAAACCGATGAGTTGCCCGCGCTCGTGAAGCAATACGTTCAGGCCGCAAAAAATGCTTTGTCGGCTGGATTGGATGGTATAGAGGTGCATGCAGCCAATGGCTATTTGCTCGATCAGTTCCTCAATTCCAGCACCAATCTGAGAACCGATGCTTATGGCGGCTCCATTGAGAACCGGGCTCGATTGCTGCTGGAGGTCGTGGGAGCCGTCGGGCGAGTGTGTGGTTCGGAACGTGTGGGCGTCAGGATTTCGCCATTGGGTACTTTCAATGACATGGGTGACGAAAATCCCGAAGCGTTATTTGCCTATGTGGCCGAAAAGCTGAGCGGACTTGATCTGGCTTATCTTCATGTGGTCGATCCCAGTTATGGCGGGCATCAGACTACCGATGAGCCTGATCCACGTGGGCTTGCCATCATGGCCATGATTCGTGAGCGTTTTGCCGGTACGCTGATGGTCTGTGGGGGTTATACGCTCGAACGTGCGCAGGACGCGATCCAGACTCACAAGGCGGATTTGGTTGCTTTCGGCAGGCCCTTTATTGCCAATCCCGATCTGCCGGAACGGTTGCGTACCCAGTCGCCACTCAATGTAGCGGATCCTGCCACATTCTATGGTGGTGGCGTCCACGGCTATGTCGACTACCCGACGCTCAAGCAGCTAAACGGCGAAGAAGGGCTGCCTGATTTCAGCGTGTTCGAGGCAGGTTAAGCGGCATGAAGATCGCTCTGATTGTCGCAATGGGTGAAAACCAGGTTATTGGTGTGGAGAACCGCATGCCCTGGCATCTCTCCGCCGACCTGAAGCGTTTTCGAAGAATAACCATGGGCAAACCCATCGTGATGGGGCGCAAAACTCACGAGTCGATCGGCAGGCCTTTGCCGGGCCGAGAGAATATTGTCCTGACCCGTGATCTCGCCTATCGGGCCGATGGCTGCACCGTAGTTCACAGTCGAGACGAGGCGGCAACGGTGGCGGGTGAAGTGCCTGAGCTCATGGTGATCGGTGGGGCGGCCCTTTACCAGGAGTTCCTGCCTGAGGCGAGCCGGCTCTATCTGACACTCATCCATCAGATCTTCGATGGCGACACTTTCTTTCCGGCGATCAACTGGCCGGAATGGCGTGAACTGGCGCGGCAGCCTATCGAGCAAGACGAGCAAACCGGGTTAAGTTACAGCTTCGTCGACTTAGAGAGGGTCAATAACGACGCTGTCACTCGGACTGTCAAGAATAGCGGGTAAGCCGCGAGTACCTCGTGGTTTGCCACGGCGACTGCGAAAATCATGATCGAGCAATCACTGACCATTAACGCTTAATTGAGGAAACCTATCGTGAGCGAAACGCTATCCAATTTTTTCCGGAAAAAGCCGGATCCTACTCAGGCCACCATAAACCCCACGCTATTTGAACGATTGGGAGGAGAGCCAGCCGTCAACACAGCCGTCGATATTTTTTATCGTAAGGTGATGGCCGATGCCCGCATCAACTATTTTTTCTTCGGTGTGAACATCACTGAGCAGGCGGCAAAACAGAAGGCGTTCCTCAGTATGGCTTTTGGCGGCCCGCACCAATACACGGGCCGTGACATGCGCCGCAGTCATGTCAAGCTGGTAGGCATGGGGATGAACGATCGTCACTTCGACATCGTACTGGATCACCTGCGCGGTACTTTGAGCGAGTTACAGGCACCCGAGGATCTCATCCAGGAAGTCATCGACATCTGCGAAAGCACTCGCGAAGATGTCATGAATCGACGGCCAAGCCCGCTTCAGGCGGCAACCCCAGGACGGGCTGAAACACCCCCAACCCTGCGTCAGCCAGTCATAGAGCCCAAGGAGTCGGGGCAAACGGAAGGCAAACCGGTGCAGGTACTGTCAAACTCCATCAGGTCTATTCTGTTGACCCGGATAGTCACACTGTCGCCAGAAAGTACAATCCAAGATGCCGCCGAGCTGTTCGGGCGAGAGGGAGTCCAGAGTCTGCCTGTTGTTGATGGAGCAGGAAAACTGGTCGGCATGGTGACGTCCACAGATCTTATCCGTCATTTCAGCAAGCGATAGTCACTGAATCTTATTGTGCGGGTAAATCCAGGGTTCTCGCTAATGGCTTCTGGACTGTCCCTGTTAATCCGGGTGGCGCGCCGGGGCTGCTGGGTCGACTGGTGTGGAAGTCCCAGCCCTGCTCCATTGCCCCGATTTTCCGCCCGACTTCTGTAACAGGCAGATGCCTTGCATCGTCATGCCCTTGTCCACCGCTTTGCACATGTCATAAATAGTCAGTAGCGCGATTTGGA
>SXQV01000089.1 GCA_005792805.1 Methylococcaceae bacterium
ATCCGCCAGTGTCCAATGGCCTGTTTCATCGAGTTACTCCGTGTGCTGATATTCTGTAAGGAAATCGGGGAGCTCCTCGTTCACACCATAACCAAAGTTGCGTGGCGCTTCTGTTCATGTCTCGTGTTCCCCTGTTGGCAAGCGGATAATTGACGCCGGCAGGTACGCCCCGGGGCTGCCTGCATCAACTGCCATGATGCATCCCCAGACCGTAGCTGGCTCTGGGCCGAAGGCGTCTTGGTGCCTCGCCGTTTTCTTAAGCCTCATTTACCCGATTCAGGAGTAGAACCGCCCATGATTTTCTATAACTTATTTCGCCACTCTCCCGAGTTCCTGGAACTCAAAAGCGGAGAGGTGCTTTTGAAGGAAGGTGATGTGGGTGAGGTAATGTACGTCCTCATCGAGGGAGCCGCCAAGATTGAGTGCCGGGGCATGTTTTTTGCGGAAATTGGGCCGGGAGATTTTGTGGGCGAGCTGGCCGTGATCGACGGGTCCCCGCGACTGGCGACGACGACGGCGCTCACGGACTGTAAGTTTGTTGAGGTAGACCGTGAGCGCTTTCACTTTTTGGTCGCTGAAACCCCTAACTTTGCACTTGAAGTCATGCGCGTACTTGCGCAGCGGCTCAGAAGGACCGATGAGCTCAGGTTGCGAGAAACCGGCAAGCCGAATTAAAACGGAGTGCCGGCTGGAGGCATCCATGCTATCCAGGCGCTCCGTTGCGGAATCTGCCAGCAACACGTGTTGTTGCCGTCATACAAATGTCATCATCATTTAGTAAGGTGATGCCACTTTCTTCTTCCAGTACGGGTGAAGAAGCGTCTCTCAGGGTTTGAATCTTTGCATGATTGAAACAGCAAGTCCGTTATCCGCAGAGGACACCCGGATTCTCATCAAGGCCTTCGACAGGCTGGAGCATGCGAGCTTCGCGGTGAAACTCACCAATGTGGTCGGTATGCCGGTTGAGATGACCCTCAAGCTCTTGCCGAGCCGGTGGTATCAACGGTTCCATCAGGTGGCGGAGGCCTGCATGGGTCAAGCCCTGGACACGATTGTCTCTAACAAGGATCGCTTGCCGGGGGCGCGGGTCCCTGGAGACCTGGGTCACAAAATTCTGGGGATGGCGGTCGGAGCCGCTGGTGGATTTATCGGTGGCCCGGCGCTCTTGTTGGAACTGCCGGTGGCAACTTCTGTGATGTTGAGCGCCATCACCGAGATTGCCGAGCGTGAGGGGGAGGATATGGACTCGATGGATGCCCGCCTCGCCTGCCTACAGGTTTTTGCCTTGGGCGGCCGAACTGATGAAGATGATGCGGCTGACACCGGTTATTACGGGCTGAGGCTGGCGCTCGAAGTCCCGGTGGCGGAAGCCAGCCGTTATCTGTCGCGTCTTGGCCACGCGGCGGTTAATCGCGGTAAACCGCCGGCATTGGTGGAGTTATTGAATTTCATTGCCAGACGTTTCGGACTGGTTTTGTCGGAAAAGGCGGCCGCTCAGATGGTGCCCTTGATTGGCGCAGTGGCTGGCGCGGCGATCAATCACATGTTTATCGAACACTTCCAGAATATCGCCAAAGGCCATTTCTCGCTGAGGCGGATGGAGCGAACTTACGGGTCTGCCGTGATTCAAGAGAATTACGCCCGCCTCAGGCTGAAAAGCCGGGGTCTTCCCATTCTGGCGAACCACAGCCCATCCTTTTAGTTAGCCGACTCAGACGGAGATCACCTTCAATGGCCACCATACCCAACCTGGATGAATTGCTGAAAAACGAGACCACCAAGGGCTTTGCCGTAGGCGTTGGCATCGCGCTGGCCGGCATAGCGGCGATTCCTGTTATTGCATCAATCGGGCGGCCCTTTGCGCGAGCGGCACTGAAATCGAGTCTGCTGCTGGTTGAAAAAAGCCGTGAGGCTCTAGCTGAAGCCAGTGAGGGAATGGAAGATCTTCTGGCAGAGGTAAAGGCCGAGCTGATTGCTGAAAAAGGCGCTTATGCGACAGCCGGAGAGGTAGTAGAGGAGGTTGTCGAAGACGCTGTTGCTGAAGCCAAAGCGCTCTAAATGCTCCAGGCTTATGTTGTCCACGTGGCGCCAGGGCGGGCCCGAATCCGGATTCCTGCCAAGCGGGGCGATGGCTTGTTCTTCACCCAGCTGGAGAGCTGGTTCAAAACCTGTCCCGGCATATCGCAAATCCAGATTAACCCCCGGGCCGCCAGCGTCTTGGTTCATTTCGCCTCCGTCACGCCGGGTTTGAATGAAATAGCCCGGCTTGCACGTCAGCACCGGATCTTCAGGCTGGATGAAAACCCTCCCCCGTTGAAAACCGTCGCCGAAATCGTTGCGGATCGAATGGGACGGGCCAACCAGGTCATCAGTACCGGAACCCGGGGGCATCTGGATTCGCAGTCCGTATTCTTTCTTCTGTTCCTGGCCTTGGGTATCAAGCAATTGTGGCGGGGCAATATCATGCAGCCGGCCATTCCCTTGCTGTGGCGGGCGGTAGAAATCCTGCGCGACATGAATCTCAGCAGCCAAAAATAAAACGGCCTTTCCGCTCACCCTCACGTTTCAAGTCATGCCGGATACAGTTCAGCTTGTCCACAATAAGGTTCCCAACCGCCTGCGCTTGCATATTCCCCTCATCCAGCATAAGCAG
This sequence comes from Methylococcaceae bacterium, assembly GCA_005792805.1. GTDB lineage: Bacteria > Pseudomonadota > Gammaproteobacteria > Methylococcales > Methylococcaceae > UBA6136. The sequence goes on from SXQV01000089.1 coordinate 2,654, forward strand.
ACTTATGCGGATTTGCTTAAGCAGGGTCTGCTTCGGGACCAGGCCGCCAAGGGCATTTATCACGCCGAGGCCAACATTGTCACCGGTAGTTTGCTCATCAAATACCACCCGGCCTTTCATTGTGAGCACGAGGTCATTGATCTGGTCCGGGAGAAGGTCAACGCCATTGATGCGGGAGAGGTTGAAATCTCGCTGAAGCACAAGAATCCTCGACTCGGCAAGATGAAGCCCGGTGCCTTTTTCACCCGGGAACTGCTGGTAAGCATTGGCGGCAACATCATAGCCGGCATTGCCCTGGCGCTGCTGATAGGCGCATGAAGTGCTGCGCCCGGATTCCCGGCAAAGGTCCGGTGGCGACTGGCTTGCCATAGATTATTTTGCCAGATTGGCGTGAGCCAAGGCTTTTCAACCTGATCCACCCCGAGACCATGGTTATCCCTGCACTCCAGAAACTACCGGTCGAAGTCGTCAGTCAGTCCGCACCTGGCCGCGTCCGGCTCAGGGTTATGGCGCTCTATCGGCAAGAGGGTTTCACCCGCCGGCTGGAACACGCCATTCTCGCCATCGGTTATGTCGAGTCCGTCAGGGCCAACCCGCTTACCGGGTCGATCGTGGTTCTGTTCGATCCCCTTCATGTGGGGCACGGAGAGCTCTTTAGCGACTTGGAGCCAATTCTCGGCCCCATCGGTATTTCGACCCCGGCACCCCCGAGGCAGACCCTTCGGCACCGCAAGGCGTTGCCGCAAACCACCGCCCATAGGTCACCCAGGTCCTCACGCCAGCGGTCCGTAGCCAGGCTCCGGGAGGATGTGCAGCCAGCCGCCCAAGCGCCAGCGATTTGGCACGCACAAACCGCCGAAGCAGCTCTGGCCGGGCTGGAAAGCGCGGACGGTGGCCTGGCGCAGGCCGTGGCGCTAAGCCGCTTGGAGCATTACGGTCCCAATTTACTGGAAGACGCCAAGCGCCGGTCTGCCCTCAAGATGATTGCTGGCCAGTTCCTCAGCATTCCTGTCGGGATGCTGGGTGTCTCTGCCGCCGTGTCGATTGCTACTGGCGGAGTGGCCGACGCTATCGTCATTGGTGGTGTGGTGGTGCTCAATGCGCTGATTGGCTATCTCACCGAGAGCGCTGCCGAAAAAACCATCAATGCCCTGGGCAATCTTGTGCCAAACCAGACCACGGTGCGGCGCGATGGCAAGACAACCGGGATTTTGCTGACGGAGGTGGTACCCGGCGACGTGTTGGTGCTCACTCCGGGCAGTTATGTGGCGGCCGATGGCCGGCTGATTGCCGCCAACAATCTGTCCGTTGACGAATCTGCGCTCACTGGCGAGAGCTTGCCGGTACAGAAGACCTGGGAGGGCACTTGCCTTGCTGGGGCACCGCTGGGTGAGCGGGCCAATATGGTGCACATGGGCACTGTCGTCACCGGCGGAAGTGGACTGGCGGTAGTCACGGCTTCCGGCCGCTGCACCGAGATTGGAGCGATACAGTCACTGGTAAGCGAAGTGGCGACACCGGCGACGCCCATGCAGCAGCAGCTTGACCACATGGGTGTCCAGTTGGCGGTGTTCAGCGCCGGAATATGCGGGCTAATGTTCGGTATCGGCGTACTGCGTGGGATGGGCTGGTTGCAGATGCTCAATTCCTCGATTTCGCTTGCTGTCGCGGCTGTTCCCGAGGGGTTGCCCGCCGTGGCTACTACCACCCTGGCGCTGGGTATCCGGGAAATGAGCCGCCGCCAGGTTCTCATTCGCCAGCTGCCGGCGGTGGAGAGCCTGGGTTCGGTTCAGGTGCTTTGTCTGGACAAGACGGGCACCCTGACTATGAACCGGATGAAGGTTGTCTCGATCCGCACGGATCGTCACACGCTGGAGCTCCGGGACGGAGAATACCGGGGAGGTGATGGCCTGGCTTTTGCGGTAGCGGAGCAGCCTGAAATCGGAAGACTGCTTGAAGTGGTGACTTTATGCAGTGAAGTGCTGATTGATTCCACCACCGGCGTGAATGGACTGGAAGGCTCGCCGACCGAGTGCGCTCTGGTTGAAGCGGCGTTACAGGGTGGGGTGGATGGCACGGCGTTACGCGCGGCTTACCGCCTGCTGACGCTCCATCACCGGGCGGAGAATCGTCCCTACATGATGAGTGTGCACGAGGATGGACAAGGCCGCTACGCCCTGGCGGTCAAGGGCAGTCCCGCCGAAGTACTCGCCCTTTGCAGCGAATGGCAGGACGGTGATCGGCGAGTCAGGCTGACACGCAAAATGCGCCAGGACATCCTGGCGGCCAACGAGGACATGGCCGGGCAGGCTCTGAGGGTTTTGGGTGTGGCACACGGCCAGGCGAGCGTGGCGGCTATTGAAGCACCCAAGGGGCTGATCTGGTTGGGGCTGATCGGTATGGAGGACGTTATTCGGCCCGGTACGCCGGAGCTGATGGCCCAGTTCCACGCGGCCGGTATCGAAACGGTGATGATTACGGGCGATCAGAGTGCGACGGCCTATTCGGTTGGCAAACGACTGGGCCTGAACCATGAAAAGGATCTCGAAATCCTGGACTCGGTCAGCCTCGATCAGGTCGACCCGGAAATTCTGGTCAACATCATTTCCGATACGACCATTTTTGCCCGCGTCAGTCCCGCCCACAAATTACGCATCGTCCAGGCCCTGCAGCAGAGTGGCCGCATCATTGCGATGACGGGCGACGGCATCAACGACGGACCAGCGCTCAAAGCGGCCGATGTGGGGGTTGCCATGGGTAAGCAGGGCGCTGACGTGGCCCGGTCGGTGGCCGATGTTGTTCTGCAGGACGACAATCTGCACACCATGATTACGGCGGTCGAGCAGGGCCGTACTATCTACGACAACATCCGCAAGAGCCTGCGTTTCCTCCTGTCTACGAATCTCAGCGAGATCGAAGTCATGTTGCTGACCACGGCGCTGGGTTTCGGTGAGGCACTTAATCCCATGCAGCTGCTGTGGATCAATCTGGTGACGGATGTTTTCCCCGCGCTGGCCTTGGCGGTCGAACCGCCCGAGCGGGATGTCCTGAAGCGGCCGCCGCGCGATCCGGCCCAGCCCATCCTCGATCGCCGCGACACTCTGCGGCTGCTGAGGGAATCCTCGGTGATTACGGCCAGCAGCATCGGGGTATTTGCCTATAGCGTGGCCCGCTACGGTGCCGGTATGCAAGCCAGCACCAATACGTTCATGACCTTGACGCTGGCCCAGCTCCTTCAGGCCATCAGCTGCCGTTCGGAGGAGACGACCGTTCTCAATCGTCAGCGGCCGGGTAATGGGTATCTGAACCTGGCGATTGCCGGGTCGGTTGGGCTGCAAGCGCTGACGGTGCTGTTGCCGCCATTGCGGAACCTGCTGCGGCTTGCGCCCATGAACATCCTGGACCTCATGGTCATATTGGCTGGAACGGCCAGTCCCTTCATTATCAATGAAGCCTCGAAGAGCCTTCGTCTCACCCGGACACAGGAGCCCTAAGCGTCATGAAAACCGATTTCCTTTTCACCTCAGAATCGGTGACCGACGGTCACCCCGACCGTCTTTGTGACAGTATCAGCGACGCGGTGGTAGATCGCTTTCTGCAGAAAGACCCTTATTCCCGCATCGTGGCCGAATGCGCCTTGTCGAAAAACGTCCTGTTCCTGGCCGCACGTTTTTCGACCAACGCTAATGTCGATATTCCGGAGGTGGCCCGCACGGTGATGAGCGAAGCCGGTTATCGTCCGCAGGATTTTGATGCGGCCAACTGTTCGGTATTGACCAGCCTCATTACCATGGACCCCGATCAGCGCGCCCAGGCTGATGAAAAGGATCTCAGTCCCGCCGAGCTGGATCAGTTGACGGTACATAGCCAGGTTTCTGTCTTTGGTTATGCCTGCACCCAGACACCCGAGTTGATGCCGTTGCCCATCTGCCTCGCCAACCGGCTGGCGGCAGGCTTGGCCAAGGCCCGCAAGCAGCGCCCACTCGGCTTTCTGTCGCCTGATTGTACGGTCCAGGTGGGTGTGGGCTATCAAGGGGGAGTGCCGGCAAGAATCGTCGGCATCACGATCATTGCCGGCAGCGTGGCCCCCAAAATTGTTGATGCCGCCGAGCTGCGAGTCCGGCTGCTCACCGAGGTCATCGAGCCCCTGTTTGTCGAGGATCCCATACGACCGGATGATTCGACAGAAATCCACATCAACCCGCACGGTGTTTTCCCCAAGAGCGGTCCTGGGTCGCACTCTGGCATGACAGGGCGCAAGACGGCGGCGGATACTTATGGCGCTTATGCTCGCCATAACGGTTCAGCGTTGAGCGGCAAGGATCCGTCGCGGATTGACCGGGTAGGGGTTTACATGGCCCGCTACGCCGCCAAAAACGTAGTGGCCGCAGGGCTGGCGGATGAATGCGAGGTGCAACTGAGCTATGCCATCGGTCATGCCGCTCCGGTCAGCCTGCAAGTGCAAACCTTTGGGACAGGGGGAGTGGCAGATACCGTGATCGCCGAGCGCCTCAGGCAATGTTTTGATTTCCGGCTGGGCGCCATCATTCGTGACTTCAATCTCAGACATTTACCCTCGCAGCACAAGCCCGGCTTCTACCAGCAACTGCCGATCCAGGGGCATCTGGGTTCATCCAGCCTGAAATTGCCCTGGGAAATGACCGATCGGGCTGGTCAACTCACATAGGGCGGGTTGACTGTGCCGGTTCCGATGCGGCGTGATAATCACGGGCCGCATCTCGCGTCTGTCCTTGATTTCTCTCAGGGCACTGCTATGTTTGACCCGCTGGTCGGCCACTCTCCGTAGATTCAGCAGGTTGAAAGGCGGCCAGTAGGGTTCGGTCACTACACTCTCGGAGGTAAATTAGATGGCACGAAGCAAAGGCGCTGCGCCTGACAAAGCAGCAAGCAGTGAACTCCCGGAAAAAGCGGTGTTCGAGACGGCGGCAGAAGTTCGGCAGGCGGATGAAGTGGTCTGCGAATCTGCCCGGGGTGAGCAGGAAAATTCCGTTTATGCCGTGGTCATGTCGGGAGTAAGTAAAGCCCAAGAGGCCTTCAAGGCAGTGCCCAGCGTCGGCGAAGGTGCCCGTAAGGTCGCCTACAGGGGCATTTACTACGCATCCTATGGGGCGACTTTTGGGGCCTTGGTCGTGGCCTGGCTGGTGCCGGCGAACGGCTTCGTGGGTCATGCCGTGGCTGATGGTGCCAAGGCGGCCAAGACCGCTTTCCAGCGCCAGCAGGCAGCTGAAGTAGCCAGGCAGACCGCTGAAGAAGGGGCACCCATGCCCGCGTGAACTTAGCCTTGAGTTCGGTGGACCTTGCCGGCGCCATTCCAGCCGGCAGGGTCTTTATTGTTATCCGATGTCCAGTTTTGTGGGGCAGTCACTCTTATGAAGATAGTCGCCATCCTTTCGCAAAAGGGCGGAACCGGCAAAACCACCCTTGCGATAAATCTGGCGGTCGCTGCTGCCCGGTTCTCTGCTGGGCGGGTTACCCTCATTGATCTGGAACCTCAGGCAAGTGCTGCCTAGTGGCAAGACAGCCGGGCAGAGAGCGCACCTCAGGTCGTCTCTGCGCTGATCCACCGGAAAGGTTAGGTGGGGTTATTCAATGTGAGGTCAACATGAACATCCGTCGGCGGTTCCGTAATTTTTCTAGCACGCTGCTGCTTGTCGGCCTAACCCCAATCTTCTGGCCCCAAATGGTCGACGCTGAACAGCTGCTGCGCTCCCAACGAAAGGCCCCGGTCACACTGTCAAACCCCAAAGCAGTGAGGCAAGTTTTCGAAGCGACCGAGATAGTCACCCAAGATAGTGGGTGGCTCAAGGTACCGGCACTTGTCTCGGATATGTTATTCGTTCGAGGAATGGAAATTACCCCCGGTTTCGATCCCGAAGGGGGCGATGCAGAGCACGTGTTCAAGACTTACGCCTTAAATCGTGCGGGAGTGGGGCGCTGGTTTACCTTTGTTGCTGGACATGACATGGTTGAGCGTATTCTGGTGGATGGGCAATACGCGGCCAGCAGGGTGTTTTCTGACCTCGGGTTTGGTGCCAGCTTCAAGTGCAAGCCGGAAAATTTTTACTGGCTTACGGTGTTCAAACAGAGCACATCGGTGAAGCCAATACCGGGCGTGTACTACCAAAACCTCCAAGCGTGGTTCAAACATATCTTTAACGCGGCCGCACCTAAACTAGATCCCGCCGTTCTTGAGACATTAGCCTCTCAGCGATTCTCCCAAGTCACCGGGTGTCCCGTTGAAGAGTCAGGCAGATTCGATAATCGCAAGATTGATCAGTGCAACCCTGTGTTCAGTCAATCGGTGAAGGCACTTTGGGCTACGAATAGATGCTCCAATCCCAATGCACTGAGATACAAACCATCGGATGGATGTCCCACAGACGCGGTGCTCAGTTCGTTCGGAAAGCAACCAAGCGACTTGCAGCTGCGGGCGTACCTCTACGCCGTGAGTGGCTTCAATGAATTCTTTACCGGGTATGGCTATGCGGCCAATGCCTACACAAATCCTATTGCCCGGGAATATTGGACTGACAATATCTGGATTCGGAATCTGCCCAATGTTGAATTGCTTCGTGTTCAGTGTGACATTCAGTCGAGAGTGACCACGACAGGATCAGATGACGAGAAGCGATCCTCACCCTTTATCGAAGTGTATTAAGTGCTCAATCAGCCGAGGGGAGAAGTACAAGGGCGGATTCATCGGCTCATATCTCGAACTGCATCGTTGCCAATAGGGCCTGGGCATAACCGTTTAACCTATTCTTTGTGACTCATAGAAGATTTTCCGCGTGGTCGATTTTAACTTTCGCCTTGCAGAGAGCAGACCGCCAGCGGCTGTCACGGGATCATCATGAAACCTACGTGATTTCTTAACGCGCCTTCGCTAGTCTTGAGCTGAATGTAAAGGCGGCCAGTAGGCCGTAGTTCAATGGTTTATAACCAGGCTGGCAGGTATTGGCATGAGTGACTACAAATACGAAATCACGGTCAAGGCGGACGGGTATTGGGTGGGCTATCGCGATAAGAATGGGGAATGGCAGAACCTGGATGCCGAGCCCTACGAGTCATTTGTTGATGCGGTCAAATATCGTGACTACCTTGAAGAAAAGGATCGCGGGCGGGTTGCCAGCTAGAGGCAGTCTCCCGGACTAACGAGTTTTCTGGCCGTCAGGGGGGTCCGTGGTGACCTTTCAGGAAGCCGTCTGGTCGATTATCGCGAAATACAACGAGGACGACTGGATGGAACAATGCCGTGCGGCTTTCCCGGAGGTTTCCGATGAGGTATTCATTCGTGTCATTGAACGACTACTTGGCGCGGATATTGATGATCTCTGGCAGGAATGAGTGCTTGCCGGGATGCAGTCACTGAGGCGTGCGCCTCCGGCAATTCCACGCTGACACTCTGAATTTTGAGCTCAACCCCATCCTGACTGGCACCAACCCATTATGAATAGTTCGACCGGCAAGAAACTTTTTGTTTTGGACACGAACGTCCTGATGCACGACCCGGCATGTCTGTTCCGCTTCCAGGAACATGATCTGTTCATCCCCATGATCGTGCTGGAAGAGCTGGATCACTCGAAGAAGGGTCTGTCGGACGTGGCCCGCAATGCAAGACAGGCCAGCCGTTTTCTGGATGAACTCATTCATCAGACCAGTCTCGAAGCTATCCGTGCCGGTATTCCGCTGGATCGGCTGATGGCGGCGGGGCCGCATGACGAGGACTGTGCAGGCCGGCTGTTTTTCGAAGTCAATCGCTCCGAACCGGTTTCATCCTGCGGCACTTCGAAATGGCTCCCTGGCCATTCCATTTTGGCTACCACGCTCGCGCTGGTTCAGGAGCAGCCAGAGACCCCGGTCGTGCTGGTCTCCAAGGATATCAATCTCCGCATCAAGGCCTCGGTACTCGGCATCCTCGCCGAGGACTATCAAAACGATCAGGTGCTTGAGGATATCAATCTGCTCTACAGCGGCAGTCAGGCATTGCCCGAGGACTTCTGGGAGACTCATGGCAACAGCATGAATTCGTGGGTGGATGTGGCTGGCCGAACCTTTTATCGGGTTATGGGCCCTTTGAGTGAACGCTGGCATATCAATCAGTTCGTCTATCTGGAGAATGAGTCGGGCTTCGAGGCGATCGTCCGCCGCAAGGGTAAAGACGGCGTTGTTCTGGAACTGATACGCGACTATCGCACGCCCCAGCATGCCGTCTGGGGCGTGCAGGCCCGGAATCGTGAACAGAATTTTGCCCTGAATGCCCTGATGGATCCGGATATCGATTTCGTTACGCTTCTCGGTACCGCCGGTACCGGAAAAACCCTTTTGACTCTGGCTGCCGGATTGATGCTGACTCATGAGCGCAAGCAATACCGGGAAATCGTCATGACCCGAGAAACGGTTCCTTTGGGGGAGGACATCGGATTCCTGCCCGGAACTGAGGAGGAAAAGATGAATCCCTGGATGGGGGCGCTGTATGACAATCTTGAGTTGCTGGGCGGCTACGGCAATTCCTGCAATAACCAGTGGGAACGCGGCGCGACCCAGCAGTTGCTGATGAGCCGGGTGACGGTTCGGTCCCTGAACTTCATGCGGGGGCGTACCTTCAACAGTCGCTTCATGATCCTGGATGAAGCGCAGAACCTGACCTCCAAACAGATCAAGACGCTCATCACGCGGGCCGGTCCCGGCAGCAAGATCGTCTGTCTGGGTGACATAGCCCAGATTGACACGCCCTACCTGACCGGAACCACCTCCGGTTTGACTTATGCCATCGACCGCTTCAAGTCCTGGCCGCACGCCGCGCATATAAGTATGCGGCGGGGTGAAAGGTCACGGCTGGCAGATTACGCCGCAGAGGCTCTGTAGCCGGCTTCAGAAGGTTACTGAGGCAGTCTTCAGTCACAAAAAAGCCCCCATGGCTGGGGGCTCAGTTTTAGTCCGTAGTTTGTAAAACGCTGGAAAGTTTGGCGCTTGAGAGAGCCTGCGGTCACCGGGTATGGGCGGCTTTCGGCTCTCTTCCCTTGCAGTTCAGAGGCCTATCGCACCGCAAATGCTTTCAGGTTGACGTTAAAAGAGATGCCGTCGGTGCCGTCGGTGCCAGGGATGTAGGCCGCATCCTTCCAGATGAGGCCATCGGCGCTGATGAAGCTTTGGCCCGGTGCAGAAGTAGCATCACGACTCCTGTACGCGAACTTATCTGTCTCAATCGGAATGGGTTGTTGATTGCCCGGTGTGTGCAGCTTGACGATGACGGAGAAGGGCCGATTGGCCGTTACGCGGGCAGCTTCTGGCAATTTGACGGTGTTGTACCCCGCATCAGCCAGGGTGCCTGAGGCGGAACCCACCAGCCGTCCCGATGCTGGATCGACGACATTCCTGGAACCCACGGTGACCTCGGTCCTGATCTGGATCGTGTATTGAGTATTCGGCACCACCGCGTAAAAACCGAGCTGAAAAACAAAGGTCAGCCGCGCAGCGGCGAGACCGGGATGTTTTTCATGCCCCCCAGAAGGGCCAGGGCCGGGCGGTTTGCCGGCGGGTGGCGTGGTAACGCCGTCCGAAGGCAAACTGCAAGGCATCCCGAAAGCCC
>SXQV01000090.1 GCA_005792805.1 Methylococcaceae bacterium
CGACTTGCCGACATTGGGTCGGCCTACGATGGCAATACGGATGCCGCTTTCGTCTTCGGTTTCCAGTGGCTCAAGCGAGGGCAGGCGTGCTTCGACCGTATCGAGCAGTTCATCAATGCCTTGGGCATGGGAGGCGGAAATGGCGTGCGGTTCGCCCAGACCCATGGCGTGAAATTCGCCGGTGGCCGCCGCCAGACTGGCCTGGTCGATCTTGTTGGCGGCCAGGATGACGGGCTTGCCGGTTCGGCGCAGCCGGTGGGCGATGGCCTCATCGCCGACATTCAGGCCATCCCGCGCATCGACCAAAAACAGGATGACATCGGCTTCCTTGAGGGCGATCTGCACCTGCCGCATGGCCTGCTCGTCGATCCCGGCATCGGTTTCAACGATACCGCCGGTGTCCACCACAAAATAATCGCGCTGACCTCGTTTGACGCGGCCATACTGGCGGTCGCGGGTCAGGCCGGGGTAATCGGCGACCAGTGCGTCACGGGTGCGCGTCAGATAGTTGAATAAGGTCGATTTACCCACATTGGGCCGACCGACCAAGGCTACGACAGGCAGCATGATTAGTTGATTCCGATAGCGGCGAGTACACCGCCGGAGGTATAGACGAAAAGGGTTTCGTCGTGGACCACGGGGGTGGCGCGGATGGGTTCGTCGTCAATTTGCAGCCTGCCGACCAGGCGGCCATCATCGGCGGACAGGGCGTGGAGATAGCCCTCAAAATCACCCACGACCAGCCGGTCGCGGATCAGCGCGGGTACCGTCAGGCGGCGTTGATGCAGCGCGTTCTGTTTCCACAGGTCTCTGCCGCTGGCAAGGTCGAGTTGCCAGACATCGCTTTTGGCATCGCTGATGAAAAGCGAGCGGCGGCCGGCGGCCAGGGCGTGACTGGAGTACACGGTATTTTGTCGCCACTGGACATCGCCGTCCTGCAGATTCACGGCCGTGACTCCGCCCTGGAAGCCCGTAATGTAGACCACGTCATCCTTCACCAGGGGGTCGGCGTCCAGTTCTACCAGGCGCTCGACTTCCGAGCGCCCCCGGGGAATAGCGACAGTGGTTTCCCATACGGGTTTGCCATCCATGAGTCCAAGGGCGACCAGCTTGCCGCCGCCGAATCCATCCAGCACAACCTCGCCATCGATAGCCGGGGATCCCAGGCTGCGCACCGAGAGAGGCGGAATGCTGCGTTCATGGGACCATTTCATTGCGCCATTGTGAAGATCGAGCCCAACCAGGCGACCGTCGCTGGTGCGCACGACGGCGACGTTATGTCCCGCTTTCGGCAGCGCCAGAATTTCGCTGCTGAGCGTCGTCTTCCACAGCAGGGCGCCATCGGCGAGGCTGAGTGCGATCAGTTCGGCATTGCTGGTGCCCAGGAGTAGTTTGTCACCCGCTACGACCGGTCCGGCGGACAGTTCGAGCCTGGTCGCAACAGACCAGAGTGTGTCCCCATCCTGCCGGTTGTGGGCTTCAACCAACCCCTTGCGGTCAGCGACATAAACGGTGCTGGAGGTGACGGCGGGTACGAGGTTGACGATTTGGTCGTCATAGCCCTTGCCGATACTGGTTTTCCAGCGCACGGTCAAATCGACGGTTGGTTCCAGCGGTTCCAGCTCTTTCGGAGGCTCCGAGTTATCGGTTCCGCCCAATAAACCGCCCAGCGAGCCCGCCATATCCTGTATGGCACTGAACTGTGCGCATCCCGGCGTGAACAGGGCGATGCTCAGCAAGAGTAGGGCAAGGCGCATCAAGGGCTGGCCGGCAAATCGTTGAGTTTCAGTTCGAGCAGTGGCGAGAGGGCACCCAGTTCCCTGGCTTTCGCATAAGCGGCGCGAGCCTCGGCCGGGCGTTGAGCGGCGGCGTACAGGTCACCGCGCAGCTCTTCATAAAGACCGGCAAACTTGCCCGCAGACTTTTCAGTGGCGGATTCCAGCAGCTTCAGGGCTGGCTCTATATCGCCTTTGGCCAGCAGCACCCGGCCCAGGCGCAAACGGGCCAGATCTTTCACGGCGGGGTCTTTGGTTGCATTTATGGCATCCTCCAGCGTTTTTCTGGCGCCGTCGAGATCCCCCGCATCTACTCTGAACTTGGCCAGGAACAGCCGGGCATATTCGGCATAAGCTGTTTTAGGGTATTGCTGAATCAGCCTTTCCCCCAGCTTTTGCGCCGATTCCGTCTGTTTGGCCTCGGTCGCTTCGGTCAGCTGATGGTAGGCCAGAGACGCCTGGTCGGCTGTTTCCAGCTGGTTGCCCTGCCACATTTTCCAGCCGCCAACGGCGGCCAGTCCCATGAGCAGACCGCCAAACACGGAGGATCTGTTCTCTTTCCACCAGCGTTGTAACGCCTCAAGGCGTTCCTCATCCGTCGAATATGTTTCCATGCGCTCCTCGTCTCAAAGCAGAGTGTTTAAAAATGCGGTTAATTCGGATTCGGTCAGGGTTCGCTGCCCGCCTTCTTCGCGCAGCGATTTGACGCTGACCGTCTGATCGCGGGCTTCGTCATCTCCCAGAATGAGCGCAACGCTGGCGCCGCTTTTGTCGGCTCGCTTGAACTGGCTCTTGAAACTGCCGCCGCCGCAATTTGATTGCAGCCGCAGTGCCGGCAAGGCATCCCGCAGACTTTCCGCCACGCGGGCCGCCCTGGTTTCTGCCAGTTCGCCTACCGCAATCAGGTAAGCATGCGGGGCGGCGGCGTCGTCGAAACGTTCCGGCTGGTCCAATAAGTCGATTAGCCGTTCCATGCCCAGGGCAAATCCTACGGCGGTGGATTCCTTGCCGCCCAGCTGCTCTATCAGTCCGTCATAACGGCCACCGGCGCAAACCGTGCCCTGTGCGCCGAGAGCCTGCGTGACCCATTCGAACACGGTCCGGGAGTAATAGTCCAGACCGCGCACCAGTCGCGGGTTGACGGCATAAGCAACGCCCGCCTCATCCAGGCGGTCTCGCAGGGTCTGGAAATGGGTCCGCGAGCTTTCATCGAGTTCTTCGGTCAGCACCGGTGCCCTGTCGATGATTTCCTTGAGGTCAGGGTTCTTGCTGTCGAGGATGCGTAGCGGATTGGTTTCCAGCCGGCGGCGGCTGTCTTCGTCCAGGCAGTCGCTATGGCCACGGAAATATGCAACCAGTTTGGCGCGGTAGGCGAGGCGTTCTGCGGTCGTGCCCAGCGAGTTGATTTGCAACTCCAGTCTGGCGTCGATGCCCAGGTCACGCCACAGCCGTCGGCTCAACAGGATCAATTCGGCATCGATATCCGGTCCGGTCATGCCATAGGCTTCAACACCTAGCTGGTGGAACTGGCGGTAGCGGCATTTTTGCGGGCGCTCATGACGGAACATCTGGCCCATGTACCAGAGCCGTTGTGTCTGGTTATGCAGCAGGCCATGTTCCAGGCAGGCGCGCAGGCACCCGGCAGTGCCTTCGGGGCGCAAGGTCAGCGAGTCACCGTTGCGGTCGTCGAAGGTATACATCTCCTTTTCGACGATGTCGGTCACTTCGCCGATGGAACGTTTGAAAAGCTCCGTCTTTTCGACGATGGGGAGGCGAATTTCATGATAGCCATAGGCTCCCATTACACGCCGCAATACGCTCTCCACGTATTGCCAGCGGGGGGTGTGGTCCGGCAGGATGTCGTGCATCCCGCGGATAGCCTGAATTTTTTCACTCATTAAGGTTCCTGTCGGCTTCGCTTTTGGGGCCAGATTTTATGTTATTGCTGCCGCTTTTGCCGCGCCTGCATGACTTCTGTGGAATCAGGGAATTTGCTGCGCAGGGTCTGCATGTAATCGGCAGCGGCCTGGGAGTCGCCGAGGCCCATTTCGATCTCGATCCCAAGCATCAGTGCCTCCGGTGAAGGGCCGCTTGCGCTGAGATAACGTTGCAGAAAACCGCGCGCCGCGATGGCCTGGCCGGTTTCGCGGCTCAGTCTGGCCAGTTCCAGCAGCGCCGGCGGGAAACCGGGGTTGGCTGACAAGGCTTTGCGGAGATAACTCTCGGCCTGCGGCAATTGTCCGATGGCGTGGGCGCATACGCCTGCATTGGTCAGCGGTATCCAGGGTTGCCCGTAGAGTTTGGTGCCGATGACGAGGGCGAATTGTTCAAAGGCTTCCTGTGGGCGCTCGTTGAGGCAGAGGAACCGGCCGTAATTGTTTCTGGCACCGAAGTTGTCGGATTTCAGGCTGAGTGCCTCGCGGAAATGGCTGTCGGCCTGGGAGCGATCATCGATCCGTTGATAGAGGACGGCCAGCGCATTGTGTGCCTCACTGTTTTCATCATCCAGCTCAATGGCTTTCTGCATGTCCTGGAGGGCGATTTCGTACTGGCCGGACTCCATGTAGTTGACGCCTTTGTCGACGTAAATCGACGAGGCCTGCTGGTTGGTCAACGGGCTCCGGGTGCGTGGCCTTTCCTCCTCTTCCGGCAGCGAAGAACAGGCCGTATTCAGCGCGCCGAGCAATAAGGCCACTAACCCGGCAGACTTAATCAATTTGCAGCCGCCAGCCGGGTGGTGCGCTGTGTCCGGTCCTTGACCTTGCCGACCAATTGTCCGCAGGCGGCGTCGATATCGTCCCCTCGCGTCTTGCGGGTGGTGGTAACCAGTCCGCCCTTCTGGAGTATTTCACTGAAACGCTGAATGGTGTCGCGGCTTGAGCAGCGGTAGTCCGATCCCGGAAAAGGATTGAACGGGATGAGGTTGACCTTGGAACGGACGGTATTTAGCACCCGCACCAACTGCCGGGCATGGACCGGCGTGTCATTGATGCCGTCGAGCATGACGTATTCGATCGTTACTTTCCGGCGGGCATCCTGGCCGATATAACGTTTGCAGGCGGCCATCAGCTCACGGATCGGGTATTTCTGGTTGATCGGAACCAGTTCGTCGCGCAGTTCATCGGTAGGCGCATGCAGGGAGACCGCCAGGCTGACGTCGCTGACTTCAGCCAGCTTGTCCAGGGCAGGTACGATGCCGGAAGTGCTGAGGGTGACGCGGCGCTTGGAGAGTCCGTGGGCGTTGTCGTCCAGCATCAGGTTGATGGCGGCGACCACGTTGTTGAAGTTGAGCAGGGGTTCGCCCATGCCCATGAGGACAACGTTGGTGACGGCGCCGATGCCGAGCTCACGCTGAGCCACCCAGAGCTGGCCGATGATTTCAGCCGCACTCAGGTTGCGGTTGAACCCCTGCCGGGCCGTCGAGCAGAACGAGCATTCCAGGGCGCACCCGACCTGCGACGACACGCACAAGGTGCCACGGCTTTCCTCGGGGATAAAGACGGTTTCGACCCGGTTCTGTTCGTCGGTTTGCAGTACCCATTTACAGGTGCCATCCGAGGAGACCTGTTCATGGACAATGTGCGGTGGCCGGATTTCGCAATCTTGCAGGAGTGTTGCCCTGAAAGCCTTGCTCAGATTCGTCATTTGTTCGAAGTCGCCAATGCCGCGCTGGTGGATCCATTGCAGCATCTGGACGGCCCGAAACGGCTTTTCGCCGCGCCCGGCGCAGAAGGCCTCCATGGCCTTCCGGTCGAGACCGAGCAGATTGAGCTTCCCGCTCGACTCAGCGGGTGCGGGCGCAGCAGTCATGCGGCTGGAAGAAGTAGGCGATTTCCTGAGCCGCCGTTTCGGCGCTGTCGGAACCATGTACGGCATTTTCGTCGATGCTGTCGGCGAAGTCTGCGCGAATGGTGCCCGGAGCTGCGTCCTTGGGGTTGTTGGCGCCCATGACTTCGCGGTGCTTGGCAATGGCGTTTTCACCTTCCAGCACCTGGATCATGACCGGGCCGGAGATCATGAAGCTGACGAGATCGTTGAAGAAAGGACGTTCCTTGTGAACGGCATAGAAGCCCTCAGCCTGTTCGCGGGACAGATGGGTCATCTTGGCGGCAACAATCTTGAGACCGGCTTTTTCAAAGCGGGAGTAGATTTCGCCAATGACATTTTTGCCAACGGCATCGGGTTTGATGATGGAAATGGTGCGTTCGATCGCCATGGAAGCTCCTTGTTACTATGTGAAATAGCGGCGGCATCCGAGGGGGGTGACGCGCCAAAAGAAAACCCGCCACTCAGGGCGGGAATTAAGTCGCGGATTTTATAGGAAAAGCGTGGCCGAAGACAGCCTGCCTAGCGGGCTGACACGGCACCGAGAAAGCCTGTCTAACTATGAATCAGCACTGACCTGGTAATCAATCACCCATTTTCATGGTCGCCCCGGCCTTGGAGCCGTCCGCAGCGTGATTTTGATCTGCTTCTTCCAGTGCGGGTGGCCGGGGCAGCCATTGGGCCGGATGAACCGGTTTTAAGTCGTTCAACGCTTTTTCTACCCGGTATTGCTCGGTCCGGAGCGAGTCGCGCAGTTCAATGAGCTGAAGTTCACGTTCTATTTCAGTCCTGGCTGAACCCACACCCTGTTGAACCTTACGAATCAAGAGGGACAAGTCCCTGGCCAAACGAGGTAACTGATTTGGCCCGAACACTAGAAGTCCAATGATGAAGATGAGTAGAAGCTCGGAAAAGCCCACATCAAACATGCAGGAGCTACCTTGAGCGGCTGTGTGAGTTTGAAGTCGTGTGGTGGGTTAGCGGGTCGTCTCTGAATCCCCGTGCAGGGCGGTTTTGAAGCCTTTGATCGCGGCCCCGAGATCGCCGCCGATGGTTTTCAGCCGGCGAGTACCAAATAGAAGCACAACAATCAGCAAAAGCAGTAACAGTTCCCACATTCCAATTCGCATAGTTGCCTCCTGTCGATCGAGAAAGCCGGGTTCATCCTTGAAATAAAGGGGGCTTTACGCGCCTCGGCGGTGCAGTCCCCTTTATTGCAGCTCAGGTGTTCACTCTCCTTGAGAGCACACATTTCATGTTTTAGCCGACGTTACGTGTCACGTTGAAGGTGTCATAGAACAGGTTTTCTGCCCAATCAAACATATCCTTCCAGTTGTCACCCGTGGGGGACGGCGCCTCACCCAGTGACGCGCTGATTTTAGTCGGTACCCAGCCATTGCTCTGATCGGCCCTGAAGCCCACGGTGAGATACGAGGCCGTGGCGGCCGTACTGGCCTTGATGGGGCTGTAGCACGCCGAGTTGGTGACCACCGCCGGAATCCTGCTTTCACCGACGTTTGCGATGTACTGAGCGGTATCCTGGGAGTTCGTCCTGATCATCTTGAGTATGGCATCAGCACAGACTTTGCCTTCACCGTTGCCCACATGACCGGCTTTGGGTTGCGGTGTCGCCTGGGCATCACCGATGACATGAACGCCGGGAATCTGGGTGGATTCATAGGTCAGGGCATGGACGTCGGCAAAGAGACTCGCATTGAGGATGCCGGGTATCTTGTCCAGTAGCAATCCTGCGCGTTGACGGGGCAGCACATTCAGTACGTTCGCCACGTAATTGCCTGTAGAGGCAATGACTGTCCACTGATTATTCGCGTAGGACACGCTGCTCAGGTGGGCGTTGGGGATATAGGTCACCCCCATCGCACTGAACGCCGTTGAAAAAGTATGCTTCTCTGCGGTGATGTCCGCATTCGCATCAAGGACAATCACTTTAGCGCCGGGCCGGTTCTGGTTAAGCCAGTCCGCGACCACGCAGGCCCGCTCGTAAGGTCCCGGTGGGCAACGGTAGGGGGCTTTCGGGATCGATAAAATGAACACGCCAGTCCCGGACGGAATACCAGTCAGCTGCTGTTTGAGTGCCGTGACATCAGTGCCTCCTTTCCATGCGGGAATGATCGTCCGGCTGTCGATGGCTTCCCGCAAACCGATGATGGGAGCGCCCAATCCATTCGTATCCAGAAAATCGATGCCGGGCGCCACAATCAACCGGTCATAGGCATAGGTGTTGCCGCCCGCCGTGACCTGCTTCAGTACGGTATCGATGTCGCTGACTTCTGCCTGTACAAAGCTCACTCCCGTCAGAGCGGCGTAAGTGAAGTTCAAGCTCGTTTCGGGCAGTTTTCCTACCAGAACCAGGTTGCTCAGAATCGGGGATGCGTAGGTTGCATTACGGTCGATCAGCGTGACTTTAATGGACAGACCTTCTGCACTGGCCCACTCGACCAGGTATTTGGCGGTCGTGGCTCCCGCAAATCCGCCCCCAATGATGACCACATTCTTTGGGTTGGCCGCATTGGCCTTACTGACTAAGCTGGGCAGGCCAGTTGCCGCAGTTGCGGCACCTAATCCGGTTACGCGGATGAAGTCCCGGCGATTGAATGAACTCATTATCTGATCTCCTGATAATTCTTAACGAGGGGTCGATGTAACGAAAAAGACGGGGGCATCAATCATCATCGTTATCTTTGCCGCCATTGCTGTTACCGCCGCCCGAACCGGAGCCTGACAGGGACGCTAAATATTGCGCCAGGGCAGTAATCTCAGCATCCGTGTAGATCATGGCTTGCGAGTGCATGATTTCTGGTTCGCTCGCCGCCTTCGCCTGCATTTCCTTCATCTCACTGACGATCTCGTTGACACTTTCGCCGGTGATGCGATCAAAACCGGTAGAACCGCCTTTCGCGTTGTGACACTGGAAGCATTGAGCGGCGAGCAACCGGCCCTCGGTGCTGGTCACGCCACCCCCACCCCCGTTTGAGGTGACTGTGACGGCGACCGTTCTGCTCGTCTTGGAATCCCTGATGGTGATCGCCGCGCTCCCCGCCATCTTGCCCTGCACGGTGACGAGGTTATTGCTCAGGATGACCGTCGCAATGCTGGAGTTGGAACTGGCTGCCCTGACCGAACCATTCGGATTGGACACGGTCACCGTGCCTGATTGCCCCGCAGTGAGGTTCAAGGATTCCGGTGAAACGGTCATGGGCGGTGCGGTGACTGTGACTCTCAGCGATTTACTGCCGCCCTTGTCTCTAACGGTCACGGTGGTGCTGCCTGCCTTGAGGGCGCTGACCGTGATTCTGGGCGAGGCGAGCGCCGCCGCAGCGACAGCGGGGCTTGAGTTTGTCATAGACAGACTCCCCTTGATGTTGGTGACGGTGACTACCGCCACCTGTCCGGGACTCATCGTCAGGGACGATGGGGATAACGAAGCGGCCTGAACGCCGAGAACAGGCAGAAGCCATGCCAGCAGGAATAATGGGGTACGTGTGCTCAATGGGGAGTCCTCCAAAGTTAAGTCATGAGGCTGAGGCTGTCAGCAGGTTGAAGCCTCCTTCCAGTGGCTTTATACCGATTGAAGCTTAAATGAAGATTAACGGGCGACCGTGCGCTTATATGGCAAAGTAAAACCAAGGGCATAAAGGCTTTGTTATGGGCTCTCCGCATTATCGTTTTCTGAAATATTGCAGAAGAGAGGTCAGTCATCGTCTTCCCGTCCGTTGTCATCGCCCGACGGGCCATTATGGCAAGTCCAGCAACCCACCTCCGTGCCGGCCTTAATCTGGATAAACCCAACATCGTCCAGGCGATATTGATGATCGCTGGCGGCCATAGACGCTGATGTCCCCCGAAGTGTGGAGCCATGACAGGTTTTGCATTCAGCGGGCCTGGCTCGATACACGCCCGGATGTCCTGAGTGTTCCCCTTCCAGCCAAACACGGTCGCCCACTGGATGCATGCTGGTCTGCGGCGATGGCGGGGTAGCTGGCTCACCGCCGTTGACCACGATCGCCAGACTCTGTTCGGTAACGAGGGCGGGCTTGCGTCCTTTCTCTTTGGCTTGGATAAGTATCGTATAGGTGCGATTGCCCTGTTTCTTGGTGGGCGTCCAGCTCAAGGTGGCTCTCCAGGCACTGCCGGTGAAGCCCTGTTGTTTCAGTTTGGCACCTTTGGGGGGCTTCTTGACCGTGATCGCCAGCCGGTCACCCTCGGCATCGCTTGCCTCTATGTTCAGAACAATGGGCACCCCGATGGCCGCCTGTACGGGGGTTGCGATTGGCATTAGCTGGGGTGGGTGGTTGCCTGATGGCCCTGGGGGAGTTTCCGGGCAAAACGTGGCGAGCACCCGACCCTCCCGATAGGCAATTCCCTGAGTTTTTAGCTTATTTTTTGACTCGTTTCCGGCGCTGCCGGAATGACAGGTCTGGCACGGGGGGCTTCCAATCTCTGGCACCAGCCTTCCGGCCAGTCGGCATTGATTCTGCACATTTTCGGCATAACCGGGCATGGCCATCACTGGCTTCGTTGACAGAACCAAAGAGGCAGCCAGAACCAGGAATACACCATAAGGCGTGAGATGCGGCAGTGTTCTTTGGGTGAGTGGGGTGGGCATGATCTACCTCCTGAACGAAGTTAAGATTTACGAAAGAAGCCTCTCGACCAGAGGCCGAGAGGCTGGGTTGTTTCAGTCTCAGATCAGGTTCCGGGACTGAGCCCTCCGTGGAATCAACGACCCAGTGCGAAAGTGCCCGTCAGGAACGGACCTGAGAAGGTATCGGCTTCGACCGCTACGGTGTCACCCGCCTGTACCGCCGGGATGACTACCACACCATTGGCGTCTACACAGTTGCCGTATCGGCTGACCGGAGCAGCACCCCGGTAGCTGGCTACGTCAAGCTTGAACTCCGCCTTACGTGTGGAGCTGTAACGCTCGGCTTTGTAGTCAAGGTCACAGGTGGCATAGACACCCGCCGTGTTGGCGAGGGTGAGCGTAACGCTTGCTGCGCTGGCCGCTGCGGCATCAGGAATGTCCAGCGAGAGACTCGGGAGTGGCAGTTTTACTTCCGCTCCAAACTCCTGCTTGCTGGTCTTTGATTCAAGCTTAACCTCGCCTCGGGCACCGGCTTGAACCGTCGAGAAGAGACGCGCCTTGAGCTTGGTTTGGGTGGACCGGCCAGTGTCCCGATCACCGCCACGATCCCTCGTGCTCCGGTCACCATCACGATCTGCAAAGCTCGGAGTACTCATAAGACTGGCGGTCAGTGTAGCCGCTAACACGGTAACGAAAATTACGTTTGATTTCATTGATTAAATCTCCTAGTTTTGAATAAAAGGACTCTGGTCTCCTTGAGTTTTCGGCGACCACGGGAGCCAATCTACGGCAACAACCTGAATTCAACTTAAACGGGGGACTTATGCGGCTACTACTGGTTGAAGATGATCTTGATTTGGGGCCCTCATTACAGGCAGAGCTGAGAGCAGAGGGGTTTGTGGTCGATCTGGTGCAGGACGGCGCCGAGGCCGAATTTCAGGGCAGCATCGAGCCATACGACCTGGTTGTTCTGGATTTGGGCTTGCCCTCGATGTCCGGGATGGCCGTGCTGAAGTCCTGGCGAGCCAACGGCAACAGGGTGCCCGTCCTGATTTTGACCGCCCGGGACACATGGCATGAACGGGTCGAGGGCCTCGACGCCGGTGCCGATGATTATCTGGGAAAACCCTTTCACTCGGAGGAGTTGCTTGCCCGGATCCGGGCGGTGGTGAAGCGGTCCCATGGCCATGCGCCCGGTAGCCTGAGGGTAGGAGATTTACGGCTGGATGAGGCGACTCAGAATGTCAGCATCGGCACTGACAAATTCATCTCTCTGTCGGCGACCGAATTTCGTATGTTGCGTGCTTTGATGCTGCATCCCGGTCAGGTGCTGAGCAAGAGTCATTTGGCTGAACACGTTTACGAGGCCGACCATGATGTGGATACCAACCTGATTGAGGTTTACATCAACAAGTTAAGGAGAAAGCTGGGGCAAGAAAAGATCGTGACCCGGCGCGGGCAAGGGTATCAGCTGGTGGCTTCGTCATGAGGCACTTGCGTACCAGGCTCAACGCCGGTTTGGGAGTCATCCTGACTCTTGGATTCGGGGTGCAATGGGGACTTCGCAATTATCTGACTCCACTGATTGCCGAACAGCAGATGATGACGCGGCTCAATCATGACATCGACGCCCTTCAGGACTCCATCCGCTTTGATGCGAATGGGGTGCTGGTAATTGATCTGGCGAAGCAGCTGCCTGTTTATCGCCAGCTCCACTCCGGCCATTATTTCATCGTGGAGTCGGGGAGCGATCGGGAGGTTTCACCCTCAGCCGGTGAGGAACCTGTTCAAATGTCTTCCCTGCTGCCTGACGAAGAGCGGCGAAGTCACACCATGGGGCCGCATGGTCAGCCCTTGCTGGTCTCGGGGAAAGGGGTCACCTTGCAGGGGCGCGCGGTAAGCATCTCGGTGGGCGAGGATCTGTCCGACCTGGATCACGACGTCACCGAAGTCGGAACACTGTTCCTCTTGCTTAATGGCGTCACGATTGGGCTGGCGCTGATAATGCAGTGGATGTTTGTACGGCGGGCACTCAAGCCCTTCACCCTGCTCAGTCATGAACTCTACAGCCTGGGTCAGGGTCAGGGTCAGGGTCAGGGCGGGCATGAAGCAGACGATGAGCTTCCCAGCTCCGGTCAAGTCAAACGGCTTATTGAAACAGTGCATCGGCGGCTCGAACGATCCCGCAATGCCATTGGAAACCTGGCTCATGGGATCAAAACCCCGCTCGCCATGCTGTTCCGTGTAGCCCAAACGCCCGCTTTGGCAGAAAATCCGGAAGTCAGCCAAAACATCATCCGTTATGCCGAGGCCATTCGTTGCCTGATCGAGTCGGAGTTGCGCAGGGCGAGGCTGGCCGGTGCGGGCCATGTGGCACAGGAACTTAACCCCTTTCGGGCACTTTCAGGGCTCGTCCAGATGGTGCGGACGATCTACGCCGAAAAAGCACTCGATTTTTCTGTGTATGCCATCAATGAACCGGTGGCTTTTGATTTGCAGGACTTCATGGAGCTGATGGGTAATCTGCTGGATAACGCCGCCAAATGGGCCCGGGAGCAAATTACCATCCATGTTCACCGGAGGAATGGCGAGCTGTGGGTAGAAGTCGAGGATGATGGGGTCGGCTGTTCAGAGGAACAGATGCAGTTTTTGACCGAGCGCGGGGTGCGCCTGGATGAAACCAGGGAGGGTCACGGATTGGGGCTATCCATCGTTCGCGACCTGATCGAGCAGCATCATGGAACGCTTGTGCTGAGCCGTTCTGAAACCCTCGGCGGGCTTAAGGTCACGGCGGTTTTGGCGGTGAATCCGCAATGACCCTATCGTTAAACTACCGGTCAAGCCATCTCACACGGCGAAGCTCTCTCCGCACCCGCACATGGCCTTGATGTTGGGGTTGTCGAATTTGAAGGCTTCGCTGATGCCTTCGCGGCGAAAATCCACGGTGATGCCATCAAGATAGGGAAGTTCCTCCTTGTTGATGACGACCTTGACGCCATGCTGCTCGAAGACTTCATCGCTCTCGGCGGCCTGATCCGCATAATCGACCACGTAGGCGAATCCGGTACAACCGGATTTTTTGACGCCCAGCCTGAGCCCGAGGCCGGAACCACGCTTCTGTAATTGCCTGGCCACCTGGCTGGCGGCACTTTCGGTGAGGGTAATCGACATGATGATCTCCTGGATTTGGCCGGCGGCGGGTGCTTGCGGCGGGTTAATGCGAAGTCATGAGGCTTTTCAGGGCCTCGATAAATTGATTCACTTCCTCTGAAGTATTGCCACGGCCAAAGCTGATCCGAATGGCACCACGGGCCGTGTCTTCATCCACACCCATGGCTAACAGTACCGGGCTGGGCTGGTTGCCGCTGCTGGCGCAGGCAGAGCCACTGGAGACGGCAAACCCGAGGCGATCGAGATGCATGACCAGGCTTTCTCCGTCAAATCCGGGGACGCTGAATTGCGCTGTGTTGGGGAGCCGTTGCTCATGCGCGGCGAAAAGCGTCACGCCAGGCAGCGATTGGAGTCCGGCTTCCAGCTGCCGGCGCAGCATCAAGGATTGATTGTTCCGATGTTCCAGCTCGTTCAGTGCCAATTCGGCAGCCTTGCCGAAGCCGACAATCCCCGCCACATTTTCGGTGCCTCCCCGCCGTCCCTGTTCCTGCCCGCCGCCGTGCAGCAAGGGCTCAATGGGGGCAGATCGATCAGCGATCAAGGCACCAACCCCCTTGGGCCCATAAATCTTGTGGGACGACAGGGTCAGGGTATGGGCTCCTGTTGCGGAAAAGTTGACTGGCATCTTGCCGGCGGCCTGAACCGCATCAACATGCAAAAAAGCGCCCGCCTCGCGCAAGCGGTCAGCCAGCGGCCGGGTGTCATGGACGACACCGGTCTCGTTGTTGGCCAGCATCAGCGTGCCAATATCGCCTTGGCGGGGCTTCAGTTCATCGAGAGCCGAGAGCTCAGGCAATCCCGTCTGGCTAGCGGGCAGGTATTGCAGACCCCATCCCCGGGTTTCCAGATGTTTCAGGGGTTTGCTGACGGAAGGATGCTCAGTACTGCCGCTGATAAGGGTGGCCGGCTTGAGCGAAAACCCCATCCCTTTGAGCGCCAGGTTATTGGCTTCAGTCCCGCCACTGGTGAAAATGACTTCCGATGCTTTCGCACCGGCCAGTGCGGCGATGTGATCGCGGGCAGCGTCGATGGCGCCCCGGCTCAAACGGGACAACCGATAAAGCCCGGAGGGGTTGCCGTAAAAGCTTTTCAGGTAGGGCAGCATGGCTTCCACCACCCGCTCATCGATTGGTGTGGTGGCATTGTGATCGAGGTAGATCATGCCTGCCGATCCTCAGGCCCGGATGCCTCGCTGCAAGGGGATTTCGGTGTCGCCGTCGGTCGTGAGCTGATCCTGCCGTTCCGCCACCATCCGCACATTCTTGCGCAGTAATACGTCCTGGAGGCTGATTGAGTCGAGATAGTGCCGAATCTGGTCGCTCAGCCCCATCCACAAGTCGTGGGTGAGGCAGGGTTGGGTATTCTGACAGTTGGCTTTGCCGCCGCAGCGGGTCGAGTCGATGGTCTCGTCGACTGCTGCGATGATTTCGGCGATGCTGATTAGCTCGGCCTTACGACTGAGCTGATAGCCACCGCCCGGGCCGCGCACCCCTTCCACCATGCCAGATCGGCGGAGGCGGGCAAACAGCTGCTCAAGATAGGAGAGTGAGATCTCCTGCCGCTTGGCAATATCGGTCAGGGTGACGGGATGCTTTTCGCTATGATAGGCCAAGTCCAGCATGGCGGTTACGGCATAGCGGCCTTTGGTCGTTAAGCGCACGAACGGTCTCTCTCTGAAGGGTGGGCGATTTTGGTGCAGAGTCACATATCCCAGTAAAATAATCAACTATTCCCCCAGAGTCGCCTGACGCCCATTTTTCAGACTGCAATCCATGAGCTCATCCCCCTGGTCTGGTGGGAGGGCTGCCTGGTTTGCCTGGACGGAACCGGCTGTTCAGCGCCGGTGGAAGTCTTTGTGAATTGGGTTCCCGGGCTGAAGTGGAGGTGTCCAGATTGAAACGCCCGGCGGGGGCGGTCACGGTAAGCCTGATTTTCAGCGTGTGAGGGGTGAGGCTAACACCGGCGATTGACTGCCTCGTTAGCCGCCCGGTTGCGATGCTCTGATTTCCCGTTTTAGCCCTTGCCTGGAAGCATGCCTACGGAGCCCGGCTTGATGTGTTTGCAAGTCACGCGCAGGTCTTCCAGGTGACACTGGTGCTTTCCAGATTGGCCCGAACATTCGTTGCAAACCAGTTTTCCGGTTTCCCTGGTTTCAGAAACGTGCCAGCCATAGCCTTGAGTTTCGCAGAACAGTTTTACGTACTTGTCGACGTTGTAGGCGTCTTTCGCCCTGGCTTCCGCCTCGGCCTGGGTGGAGCATTTCTGCGGGGCGAGTGTGTTCCCCAGTAAATCCCGATATTCATATTCGGTGGAAAAGGCGCTGCTTGTACCCAGTAGCAGAGTCAGTGCCGCCAGCATTTTCTGTGCCTGTCCAATGGTTCCTGATGCGCTCATTTATGAATCTCCTCAATAGATACGGTGTTTGATCAATCCGGCGTTACTTGACTACGCGAATGTTCATTCGCGCCATTTCTTCGTTTTGCTGCTGGATGATCGGATCATATTTTTCGTTTTCGCTCATCTTCACCATTAGGATCGTGCCGACCAGGGCCAGGGTGGCGCCGGCGACATAAAGCCAGAATAGGTCTTTGGTCTGTTCGTTCTCTTGTGTCATGTGCATTCTCCTCGTGTGACGTTGCCCGTTTTATTTGTAAGCGGTCGTAACCTAAATAAAGCTACTTATGTTCCGTATCGAAACGTTCCGCGTCGATACTGTATTCGCCGTGGCCGCGAGATGTCAACCGGCCGTCTGCTGCCGGGAGCCAGGCGGGTGACAGTCCGCATCGGTGATGGTTTTTTTGGGGGGGTCACGACTGAATGACCGTGACAAAAGACCGGGCAAGGCCGTCGGTCAACCTGATTTGTTACACCAGGTGCCGTGCTGGAGGCCCGGCCGGATAGCTCCGGCCGGGCGTGTGGCAGGGGATTGGCGGGTTGTTACTGGCGGCAAACGCCGCAGGCAGCGTCCTGGAAACTTTTATCTGCCGCAATGGCCGCAATGGCGCGATCCAGGGCGTGGTTGATGGTTTCCTGATAATTGATGGCAGAGGCCGAATCGCCGTAATTTTGGGATGAGCCGGATTTGCGCTGACTCCAGCATTCCTTGCCGTGTTTGTCCAGTAGTGCGGCATCCAGGATGACGTGCGCGTCGTAACCTGAGTTGACGTGGACATTTTCATTGATGGCGATGCCGGACAAACTCAGCCCCAAGCGGGGCCCCTGTGGATCACGGACGTTGACCGCAGCCAGTTGAAGCATGGCATTGGCGGCGGCATGTACCCACGGAGTGGGGTTTCCCTTCAGGCTGATGTTCTGAGTCGGCAGCGCACTGGATTCGAGAGTCCGCTTCCCGACGATGTTCCCCGCTAATTTGCTTGAGACATCGACGCCTGACAGGGACGCGCAGCGCTGGACGGCGGGCACATCCTGGTGGTCTAGTTCTGAGCGGTATTCCGGGATGAATGAGGTGGGCATGATGGTTTTTTGGGCGCAGCCGACCAGCAGATTGCCGACCACAAGAGCCAGTAAACTGGCCGTTTTTGTATTCATGAAATCCTCCAGGTAGGGTATGTCGGTATTGTCGTTCTCGCAGTTGGGTGCACAACCGATGAGGGTTCGTTCGGTATCCCCAAGTCGCCAGCTTAGCGAAGACGGGTTGCCGGAGCAAAATCACAGCGGCGGCATCCCAGCATCTAATGAGTCACGCCACCGGGTTTAAGCCCGGAAAATCTCTTGAATCGAGGTCCTTGCCATGTTCAGTCAGAAACTCCCGTCATCAGTGAATTCAGGCGTCAAGGAGAACCGTGCCCATCGTGTTTGCGTTTTTTGTGGTGCCAGTGATGGCCGGCGTATTGAATATCGCCAGGCGGCGGTTGCTTTGGGCTCCCTGCTCGCCGCCCGAGGGTTGGAGCTGGTCTACGGTGGCGGTAATGTCGGCTTGATGGGGGTGATCGCCAATGCCTGTCTCGATGCTGGCGGGGCGGTGATCGGGGTGATCCCGGAGTCTTTGATGGGGCGGGAAGTCTCGGGAGAACCGGTCGAACACGCGGGCATCACCCGGCTGGAAGTGGTCGATTCCATGCACACCCGCAAGGCGCGTATGGCAGAGCTGGCGGATGGGTTCATCGCCCTGCCCGGCGGTTTCGGCACCTTTGAGGAGCTGTTTGAAATGCTGACCTGGGCCCAGCTGGGGTTTCACCGCAAGCCTATCGGCTTGCTGGATGTCGAGGGCTACTTCGCTCCATTGCTCGCGCTCTGCGATCAGGCCGTGGCGGAGGAGTTTCTCCGGCCTGAAAATCGCGCCCAATTGCTCAGCCATACGGACCCGGCTGCCCTGTTGGAGGCCATGGCGGACTATCATGCGCCATGGCTCAAGGCGTGGGTCAGGTCGGCGGAAGAGTTGTAGACTGGCGCTCCCGCTCCCGCGTCTAGCCGATCAAGCCACTGATCAGCGGCGCGTGGACCGCTGCCTGCCGGCGGGTCTTCAGCCGATTGGCCGCAACGATCGCCGTCAGCTCAGTCAGGGCTTCCTCGAACATGTCATTGATCACCAGGTAGTCGTATTCGCCATAGTGAGACATTTCCGAAATGGCATCGGCCATGCGCCGCTGTATGGTCGCCGGATCGTCCTGGCCGCGACCACTCAGCCGGGCTTCCAAATCTGCTTGTGAGGGCGGCAGCACAAAAATCGATTGGCAGCCGACGATGAGTTCCCTGATCTGGCGAGCGCCCTGCCAGTCGATTTCCAGGATCACGTCTTCACCTCGTGATAAAGCGGCTTCCACCGTTCGATGGGCCGTGCCATAAAAATTGTCGAAAACCTGGGCGTGTTCCAGAAATTCGCCGGCGTCCACCATACTGACAAACTCATTACGGTTGACGAAGTAGTAATCCCGGCCATGCTCCTCTCCCGGCCGCTGGGCACGGGTTGTGTGCGATACCGAAACGGCCAGGCCATTGCACTGGCTCCTTAACTCCTTGACCAGGCTGGTTTTACCGGCACCCGAGGGAGCGGAGACAATGAACAGCGTACCTTGAGTCGTCATGGATTCACCTTGCGTCCAATTCAAAGACCCGTACACCACCGAGGAAGGTTTGCGTTACCCGGCCCTTGAGTGGTTGCCCCCAGTAGGGTGTGTTATGCCCGGCGCTCAGCCAGGTGTCACCATTTACCGTCCAGGGCCTCTGTGGGTCGAACAGGCAGAGGTCGGCGACGGCACCCGCTTGCAGGGTTCCGCCACTAATCCCGAGGATAGCCGCCGGACCGGAGGTCAGCGACGCGATGGCCTGAGCCAGCGTCAGCACCCCTGACGCGACCAGTTCCAGTGTCAATGGCAGCAAGGTCTGCAACGCCGCCATGCCGGGTTCGGTGGCGGGGAACGCATCCAGCTTGGCGTCGGGTTCATGCGGCTGGTGATCTGAACAAATGGCGGTAATCACCCCGTCCCGTAGCCCGTCCCGGAGCGCATCGCGGTCGCTCAGATCCCGCAACGGGGGGCGCAGGTGATAGTGCGCGTCAAACCCCTCGATGGCTGCATCGGTCAAGTGCAGCTGATGGATGGCCACATCGGCGGTGACCGGAAGACCTTTCTCGCGTGCCCGCGCAATCGAGCGCAAGGCTCGTGCGCTGCTGAGCTGGGTGAAGTGGACGCGAGCACCCGTGTGCTCGATCAGGGCCAGTACCTGAGCGACGGCCACGGTTTCGGCTGCGTAAGGAATGCCGCGCAGTCCCATCCGGGTAGCTACCGGACCTTCATGCGCGCAGCCACCATCAGCCAGATCCTTGTCCTCGGGACGGACGATTACCCGCAGGTCATGGCTGGCGGCATATTCAAGCGCACGCCGCAGCACCAGTGTGTTTGATACCGGTGCCATGGCGTTGCTGACGGCCAGGCAGCCGGCTTCCTTCAGCGAACTCATTTCGCTGAGATCCTGGCCGTTCAGTCCCTTGGTCAGCGCGCCAATCGGCTGTATGCGTAACTTGCCAGCCAAGGTGGCCTTGTCCTGGATCAGCTGGATGACCGCCGGGGTGTCAATAATCGGGTAGGTGTCGGGCGGGATGCAGACAGTGGTGATGCCCGCTGCCGCTGCCGCCAGGCTCTCGCTGGCGATGGTCGCCTTGTGTTCGTAACCCGGCTCGCGTAGCCGGGCGCTGAGGTCGATGAAGCCCGGACCAACAATCTGTCCGTTGGCGGCAATGTCCAGGTCGGCCTCAAAACCGTCCGGTGGGTTGCCCAGGGCCAGAATGCGGCCATCGGCAATGAACACATCCAGGGGGCCATCGATTTGGCTGGCGGGGTCGATAACCCGTCCGCCGTGGATACGTATGCGCTGACTCATGCCATTTTCTCGCCTGAATCATGGCGCATGGCCATGGACATGACGGCCATCCGAATGGCAATGCCATGGGTAACCTGCTGAAGAATGACCGAGCGGCTGCCGTCGGCAACCTTGGAGTCGATTTCCACCCCGCGATTGATGGGGCCGGGATGCATGACGATGGCGTCTTCCTTCGCCTGGGCCAAGCGTTTCCCGGTGAGGCCGAAACGGGCGTAATACTCATGCTCGCTGGGGATGAACGCACCATTCATGCGTTCTCTTTGCAGCCGCAGCATGATGATGACATCCACACCTTCCAGCCCGCTGTCGAGGTCGTAATAGGCTTTAACGCCCAGTGATTCGATGCCGGCCGGGAGTAGCGTCCGGGGTCCGACCACCCGGATTTCGCGGGTACCCAAAATTCGCAGGGCATGAATCTCGGATCGAGCGACGCGGGAATGCAGTATATCGCCGACGATGGCGACCTTTAACTGAGTGAAATCACCCTTGTGCTTGCGGATGGTGAACACATCCAGCATCGCCTGGGTGGGGTGGGCGTGGCGACCGTCACCGGCATTGATGACACTGATATGTGGCGCGACATGATGGGCGATGAAGTGGGGCGCACCGCTCTGCGCGTGGCGAACCACGAACATATCGACATGCATCGCTTCGATATTGCGGATCGTGTCCAGCAGGCTTTCGCCTTTGGTGGTGGCCGACGTGGCGATATTGACGTTCAATACATCGGCCGACAAGCGCTTGGCGGCCAGCTCAAAGGTGGTCCGGGTGCGAGTGCTCGTTTCAAAAAACAGGTTAACGATGGTCTTGCCGCGCAACAGCGGGACTTTCTTCACCGTTTGTTCGGTGACGCTGGCGAAGGACTCGGCGGTGTCCATGATGGATTCCAGCAGAGCCTGCGGCAGACCCTCCACGCTGAGAAAGTGGCGTAATTGGCCACGATCATTGAGTTGCAGATCATTGGCTGTTGTCATGCTGGCTCCTGCCGCACCTCATGCACGGACAAAGCCAAGGGATTGGGCCCGGTGAGTTTGATGCGCCGACCGGCAGACAAGGTCAGCGTTCCGCCCACGCAGTCAGGGCGGAGGGGAATCTGCCGCCCGTCGCGCTCAATGAGCACACCAAGCAAAACCTGGGCGGGCCGGCCGTAATCGAAAATCTCGTTGAGGGCAGCCCGGATGGTACGGCCGGTGTAAAACACATCATCAATCAGCAGGATGTCGCGTCCTTCAAGGGTGAACGGCAGCTGACTCGCCTGAACCTGGGGGTGCATGCCTACTTGCGAGAAATCGTCACGGTAAAACGTGATGTCGAGTTTTCCCAGGGGCTTACTGATATTCAGCCGCTGATGCAGCTGTTCGGCGACCCATACGCCTCCGCTATGAATCCCGATCATGACTGGATCGGTCAGCTGCCGGCTGGCGATTTCCTGGCGCAGATGCTGTTCAAGGGTATCCAGCAGGCTTTGGGTGTCGGGTAATCGAGAAAGGCTGGGGGAGTCAGACATTTCGATGTTCCCGTGGGGCGGTGTGATTCAACCAGGTTTGCAGGATCAGCTGTGCCGCGAGTTCATCCTTGATGTCGGTGAACTGTACGGATTTCTTGGGCCGGCGGTCGTAAAAAATGCTTTGAGATTCTCGGGTAGACAGAGCCTCATCCATCACATGAACCGGGCGCTGGTAGCGTCCTTCAAGAGCCCGGCAAAACTTCAGAATGCGCTCGATGATCGGATTCTTTTCTCCCGTCTCGACGATGGGGTACGGAACGCCGACCACGAAGGCCGTGGGCTGCCAGGTGTCGACCAGTCTGGAAATGGCAGACCACAGGACGTCAGGACTGCTTGACCGAATGGTTTCCAGGCCGCTAGCGGTGCCGGTAATTCTTTGGCCTATGGCGACACCGGTTTTTTTTTCACCGTAATCGAACCCCAGGAAGGTAGCATTGCCGGAGGTTTCGGGTACACGCATGTTGATGACGGATTCAGCCATGCCCGGCCTGTGTGGTCAGTAGCGAGATGTCGATACCCATCAATTCGGCCGCCGCCTTCCAGCGGCTGGTAGCCGGATGATTGAAGATGATGGACTGCTCCGCCTCGGCGTTCAGCCAGGAGTTATCCACGATTTCCTCTTCGAGCTGGCCTTTGCCCCACCCGGCATACCCCAGAGCGAGCAGTATGTTTCGCGGACCCTCACCGCAGCCAATCGCCTCAAGGATGTCGCGGGACGTGGTAAGCGAGAGCGCATCAGACACTTTAAGTGTGGAATTCCACTCACCCATGGGTTCATGCAGCACGAAACCTCGGCCGGGCTGAACGGGGCCGCCAAAATAAACCGGCGTTTTTCCCAGTTCTTCATCATTCAGCTCGATGTGCATCTGGTCCATCACCTCCTTAAGTGTCAGCTCCGAAGGGCGGTTGATGATGATGCCGAGCGCGCCCTCGTCATTGTGTTGGCACAGGTAAGTCACGGTGCGCGCGAAGAGGGGGTCATTAAGCCCCGGCATGGCGATGAGGAAATGATTGGTCAGATTGGCGGCGGTTTCGATCATGTCCATAGTATCGATGGATGGGGTGCGGCGGTGCAAGCCAGCAGTTCTCAACTCTTGTGCGGTAAGGATCCGCGTTTATCTAGTGGGCGCGTGTTTCAAGGTGGTAGTTACTGTCAAACCGCCAGATTCGGGTAATCACCAGAATATCCACTTCATCCCGGATTTCTTGGGGAAGCGGGGCAAAGGGTGCCGCGAGACTGATGATATTACGGGCGGCACTATCCAGCGCCGCATGTCCGGATGATTGCTGTAGCTGAACGGAGTAAACGCTGCCATCGGGCTTGATGCCCACGGCCAGCATCAACCCGCCGGAAAGTTTGTCGCGCCGGGCTTCGTCGGGGTAATTCAGGTTGCCTATCCGTTCGACTTTTTCCTGCCACGCCTGTTCATAGGCGGCCACCACCAATCGATTGGTTTTGACTTCAGCCGCATAGACGATTTTCCTGTCGCGCATTTCGGCGCGGCGCTGCTGGTAGATGTCTGCGCTTGCCTCGGCGATTTGCTGGCTTAAAAGGCTCGCTGAAAACTCGGGTTTACGACGCTTGTCTGTTTTGGCTGGGTCTTTGGGGCCGGTCGATTTCGTTGGGCCACCGGATTCTGGCCCAGACGGATCCGGCGAACGGGGACGGAAGAGTTCTGACTCCGTGCGTGGGCGGGCTTCATGGGGGCTGTCGCTTGCATATTCGGACGAGGTTTCGTTTTCTTCGTCGTCCATTTCTTCAGGGTCGTCCTCGCTGTCTTCATCTGTAGCGGAGGGCGACGAGGGCATGATCCTGCCGGGATGCTCATGAGTTGACGGGTCCGGTATAGGCTTGAGCGGGTTGGCTGCCCGCTGTTTTTGAACCTGCTTCAGGGTCTGGGCTGAAGGGGGTGGTGGACCAGTGAAAGTGCGGGTTGAGTCGGGGTTTGGCGGTCCGGCAAAGCTGGGCAGCGATCCGGGGCGCGGTGGCGCCTGATTTTCCGGTGCGGGCTCTCCAGGATTTGGATGCACGGGTTCATTTGGCAAGGGGATTTGAAGCGGTTCTGACGGCGGAGCTTCGGGGGTGACATTTGCCGCCACTGGGGGAGGTGGGCGAACCAGTGTCATCGAGATTGCTTTGCGGCCGGGTTGCCCTGAATGAGTCAGTTCAAGACGTATGCCGAAAATCAGGAAGGCATGAATTAACAGGGCGACCCATAAGGCAATCAGCAAAGAGCGCGGCGGGACGTTTCGTTGTGAAAGTAAAGGCTTCTCCCGAGGTGGGCCTGAGGTGAGCATGTTGGTTGGTGATCAGGCAATGAGGCGTTGTGATGTCTAACCGGTGGATCAGCGGTGCGCTGGGCGGTTGGGGTTCAGGCGGCTTTATTATCGCCGCATTGATCGGTGATGGCATCCCGCGTGTTGCCCCGGCTCTGTAGTGAAGTGCAAGCAAGGGATTGCGCTTTTTGCAGGGAAGGCCTATTTTGTGCGCGGTTGGGCTCATCCACACGGGGGAGGCCCTCGTGTAGACCTAGAAGACGGCGTTTCAGCCGTCCTTATCCTAGCGGGGAGTAATGATATGTTCGAGTTTCTGTTTTTCGTGACGGCGATCTACATGGCTTATGTCGCTTATGAAGCCTATCAGGCGGTTGGACGAGCTGAAAGGGGTGAGCCTGTTTTTAAGCCGCGTCCGGTGGTAACCCAATCGGCGGCTGCCAAACCGGTTGTGGCAGTCAAGACGACCGCAACGGCTGCCGCCGCCACTCCCGCCGCGAAAGCCGCCTCTTCGCCCAAGCCGGCTCCGGTAGCAAAAGTAGCCCAACCCGCTGCTAAGCCGGCAGTGAAACCGCCCGCCCCTAAAGCGGCCCCAGTCAAACCCGCCCCAGTTTCTGCGGTGCCGGTTGAAGAGGTGAAGTTGACGGATGAGTTCCGCAATCCTGCGACGGGTGAACTTTCGCCGGTACCCGCCAATTACCGGTTTGCCAAAAAGTGGATCAAGGACGCCCTGGTCAGTGAAAAACTGCTGGATCGTGTCTACAAGCCCAATGAGCTGGATGATGTGGCTTCCAAGAAAGTGAAGGACGCTATCGAAAAACTTCGAGCGATCAAGAAGTATCACGCCTGATACCGCTTCGCCTTCACTGAAATGGCCGGCGTCCGGAAGGGCGACCGGCCATTTTCATGCGACGGCTTTACGAAAGACATGGCGGCATCAATTAAAATGGCTCAATCTAGCCGCATGATGAGCCCGCCCGTGGCCCTTAGGAAAAAACCGATGAATCTTCATGAATACCAAGCCAAGCAGCTTTTTGACGCGTATGGCATCAGCGTGCCGGGCGGTCAGCCCGCCAACACGGGTTCGGAAGCCCGCTTGAAGGCCATGCAGCTGGGTGGCGAACGCTGGGTGGTGAAGGCCCAGATCCATAGTGGGGGGCGAGGCAAAGCCGACGGGGTTATTCTGGCCGACAGTCCGGCAGAAGTTAAGTTGGCGGCTGACCGTTTGATCGGGAGTCGTCTGGTGACTGGCCAGTCGGGTGGCGAGGGTCTGCCGGTAAATACGGTATTGGTCGAGGAGGCCGGTGATCTGGCGCGGGAACTCTATCTCAGCGCTTTGGTGGACCGGAGCAGCGCACGAGTAATTTTCATGGCCTCTGCCGGGGGGGGTATGGATATCGAGGAGGTCGCCGCCGAATCTCCGGAAAAAATTCTCAGCTGCCAGATCAGTCCTGTGGCTGGCTTGCAGGGCTATCAGTCCAGGGAAATCGCTTTTGGGTTGGGATTGGCGGGTGAGCAGATCACGGCCTTGCATCGGATTATGACGGCGATGTACCGGTTATTGCTGGAAAAGGATCTAAGCCAGATCGAGATCAACCCCTTGGTGGTGACCCAGAATGGGCGGCTCATGGCCCTGGACGCCAAAATCAATGTCGACGATAACGCCCTCTATGCCCACCCGGATGTCGCCGGGATGCGGGATGCTTCGCAGGAGGATGCGGCTGAGACGGCCGCCCGCGAGCATGATCTGAGTTATGTCACTCTCAATGGCACGATAGGCTGTATGGTCAATGGTGCCGGCCTTGCCATGGCCACGCTGGACGTCATCAAGCTTTACGGTGGTGAACCCGCCAATTTCCTTGACGTGGGTGGTGGTACGACGGCGGCAAAGGTGACCGCAGCGTTCAAGCTGATTCTGTCCGACAACAAAGTCAGGGCCGTGCTGGTCAATATCTTTGGCGGGATTGTCCGCTGTAACCTGATTGCCGAGGGCATTATTGCGGCCGTGAAGGAGGTGGGTGTCACCATTCCGGTCGTGGTTCGTCTGGAGGGGACCAATGCCGAAGAGGGGCGCCGCCTGCTGGAAGCGTCGGGCTTGGCGCTGACCACGGCCAGCGATCTGGATGATGCCGCCAGAAAAGCCGTGGAGGCGGCGCGATGAGTATTCTGGTTGATAAAAATACCCGGGTTATTTGTCAGGGCTTTACCGGCAAGCAGGCGACATTTCATTCCCAGCAATGCCTGGAGTATGGAACCCAGCTCGTGGGCGGTGTTACGCCGGGTCGTGGTGGGCAAGCCCATCTTGGATTGCCCGTCTACAACACGGTCAGCCATGCCGTCCGGGAAACCGGGGCGACCGCGAGCATGATCTATGTGCCACCGCCATTTGCGGCCGATGCGATTCTTGAAGCGGCGGCGGCCGGCATCAAGGTCATCGTC
>SXQV01000091.1 GCA_005792805.1 Methylococcaceae bacterium
AACATCGCCGCAACCCGGCTGTTACCGCTCTGAAGCTAACTCCTCTATGACGGGGCAATCGGATCCTGCCAGCTCAGCCCCGCACTGCCGCACCAAATCATCCAATACCCGTCGCCTGGCGGTGAGTTCTGCAATTTTCCGGTCAATCATCGTTATCTTCAGCAGCACCAGGTTTCGCGTATCACTACAGAGGACGCCGGCATCCGGCGCGAGCAAGGTGGCGATCTCGGCCAGGGTAAAACCCAGTGCTTGCGCACGCCGGATAAACCGGACCCGTTTGACGTGTTCGTCCGAGTACGTCCGCTGACCGCCTTGCGGCTTGCTGGGCAGGCCCAGCAAGCCCTTGCGGTGGTAGTAACGAATTGTCTCGACGTTGACCTCTGACGCCTGTGCCAGCTTGCCAATGGTCAGGTTTGCCGCCATGAATTTTCCCCTTGACACCGTACCGTGGTACGGATTTTAGAATGAATCCGCTGCAAAGAATTTCGAGGAGGAAGGGTATGCAGATCAGCTGGAGAAGTTCACTGGTTGCGGGCGGATTGTCGGCTATCGCCGCCTCCTTGTGCTGCCTTGGTCCCCTTGTCCTGCTCACCCTGGGTGTTGGTGGAGCATGGGTGGGAAGTTTAACCGCCATGGAGCCCTATCGGCTGTATTTCGCCGGGGGGACGCTGCTATTCCTGGTCCTGACCTATCGCCAGCTCTATCGGGTTGCGCCATCCTGCGCTCCGGATAGCGGGTGCGCCGATTCATCCGTACAAAAACGTCAGCGCGGCCTCTTCTGGTTTGTGGCGGCCCTGCTGCTTGTCCTGCTGGCCGTGCCCTGGCTGGCATCGAAACTCTGAACTGGAGAAAACGCTGATGCGCAAATTACTGATCGCTGCACTGATCGCCTGGTCTGCGGGCTCTCTGGCGGCACCGCCAGTAACCGTGACCCTGAATGTGCAGAACATGAATTGCAGCCTGTGTCCGATCACGGTCAGAAAGGCGTTGGAGAAATTGCAGGGGGTAGGGGGGGTCAGTGTCGATTTCGGGAAGAAGACGGCTACCGTGACCTACGATCCGGATAAGGTGCAGCCAGAGTCGCTGACGAAGGCAACAACGAATGCCGGTTATCCGTCCACCGTAACTCAATGAGGCTGGAATGAGTGCTGTCATCCTCGAAAGCATCCTGACCTGCCCCCACTGCGGTCACGCGCATCAAGAAACCATGCCAACGGACGCTTGCCAGTTCTTTTATGAATGCACTCGATGCAAGTCGATGCTGCGTCCCAAGCCGGGTGACTGTTGTGTCTATTGTTCCTATGGATCGGTGCCTTGCCCTCCGATCCAGGAGCAGGGGCCGTGCTGTGGTCACGGTTGCTCGCAATCCGTCGAGTGAGTTCAGACCTGTGCGGGCAGTACGCCTCAGGATTCCGGTTGACGTGAGCGGTGCATCCTGTCCTGGATCGGTGCGCCTGTGGGCTTTGCATCCCAGTGATCCCTGGTTCGTCGCCTGATGTGATGGGCGATCTTGCTATGGCATAAGAACTGCTTAAGATAGTTTGAACAATCAGGCCAAAGCCGGTCTGATTAAGACAAAGACGTCTTGTTTTCTGGTGACTTCATTGCACCAGGAAGGCAAGGCGTTTTTTTTTTGCAGGAACCCGATTTGGAGCGCGTATATGAACGTCAAAGAATTCAAGGCAGCGGGACACTGGCCGACACTGCTGGCTGCATTCCTTTATTTCGATGTCTCTTTCATGGTTTGGGTCATGTTGGGCCCGTTGTCTCTTTACATTACGAAGGATCTGGGGATTCCGGTCAGTGAGAAATTTACTCTGGTGGCCATCCCGATTCTCTCAGGGGCTGTGCTGCGAATCCTGATCGGATTCCTTGCTGACTTTCTTGGACCCAAGGCCACCGGACTTTTGGCGCAGGTGGTGGTAATGGCCGGACTGGGTTATGTGGCCATATTCGGACTTCACTCGAAAGCTGAAGTTGAGGCGCTTGGGGTTTTGCTGGGGGTGGCGGGAGCCAGTTTTGCCGTGGCACTTCCTCAGGCGAGCCGGTGGTATCCACCAAAGTTTCAGGGTGTGGTCATGGGTATCGCTGGCGCGGGGAACATGGGCGTCGTCCTGGACTCTCTGATCGTCCCGGTTTTGGCTGAAAAATTTGGCTGGCAAGCGGTGTTCGGTTTCCTGCTGATCCCCCTCGCGATTGTCTTTGTGCTGTATGCCCTGATGGCCAAGGATGCTCCCATGCCGGCACAGAAAAAGTCGGTCGCGGACTATACGAAGGTTCTCAGGGACAGCGATGTCTGGTGGTTCATGTTTTTTTACTCGATCACCTTCGGCGGCTTTGTTGGGCTTGGTGGGGCGCTGCCTCTCTATTTCACCAGCTGGTACCACGTATCCGGGGTCAGCGCTGGCCTGATGGTGGCCATTGTGGTTTTTGCCGGCTCGATGTTCCGGCCCGTGGGCGGTTATCTCGCTGATCGTTTCGGCGGAATCAAGACGCTGGAGCTTCTCCTGCTGATTGTTTCATTGAGTTATTTTGCCGTTTCACAGATGCCTGAAGGCCCTGCTCCAGAAGTTGCTGGCGATGCCAAGGTGGCAGGCTGGGGATTTCTGGAGCTGCCGCTCATCGCCTGGGGCGCGGTTGCACTTTTCTTCTCCGGGACGCTGGCATTGGGCATGGGTAATGGCGCCATCTTCCAACTGGTGCCCCTGCGTTTTCGCCGGGAAATTGGCGTAGTGACCGGGCTGGTGGGCTGTGCGGGCGGCATCGGCGGATTCTTTCTTGCAAAAACCCTGGGCTTGTCCTGGGAGATAGAGCATGGCTTTCAGGGGGGCTTTTTACTGTTCGGCATCCTTCCCCTGGTCGGGCTGGCGGGGCTGGTTGGGGTCAAGAAGCGGTGGCGCACAACCTGGGGTGCAACCTCGGGTGCCCAGGTTTGAAAGAGCGGACAGTTCAATGAATCCGGCGCAAGGTGAACTCATCCTCAGTGGGGCCTTCGCTACCCACGTCGGGGCGAGGGATGAAAACCAGGATTACGCCGCCTTGCGCTTGCCTTCTGGCGTGGAGTCCAGGAATTCCGGTGCACTGGCGCTCGTGGCCGATGGTATTGGGGGGCTCAAGGGGGGGAGGGTTGCGGCGGAAACGGCCATCAGGGCTGTGATCGACGCCTACTTCAGCCTGAGTCCGGCATTGAGCGTCTCCCGTCGGGTACACCGTGCGATTCGATCCGCAAATCGATGGATTCATGCGATGGGACGAATGGACCCTTGCCTCGAAGGCATGGGAACGACCCTGAGCATGGCCGTTTTTCGCGGGCACCAGGCGCATCTCTTTCACATAGGCGATAGCCGTATCTATCGCTTACAGGAAGGGCATCTCGAATGCTTGACCACGGATCACGCCTTATCGAAGCCGGGACTCGAACACGTTTTATACCGTGCCGTTGGTCTGGAACAGGATGTGCCAATAGAGTATCGGGTTGAAGTGCTTGAAGCCCATGACCGCTATCTGCTGTGCAGTGATGGCTTGCATGGTGCATTGCCCGCCCGAGAGATTCAGGAACTGCTGCAAAAGCGGGCCAGCCCGGAATGGACCGCTGAAGAGCTCGTTACCAGAGCCCTGGAGGCCGGAGCGGCTGACAATGTCACCGTTCTGGTCATGGACATCCTGGAGTGCCCGGGGCTTGAGTGCGAAGAGCTCTCTCTGGGTTTTGGCGCATTGCCCATCACGCCGCCGCCCAGGCCAGGATCGGTAATCGACGGTTTCACCCTGCAAAGAATCATCTCAAGCGGCCGATATAGCTGTCTCTACGAGGCTACCTCCGGGCAGAAGGAACTGCCGCTTGTCATTAAGTGGCCTCAGCCTTTGGCGGCTTCAGAGTCGGAATATCTCGACGCCTTTGTTCGAGAGGCCTGGATTGGGGCGCATGTCAAAAGTGCCTTCGTTGCCGAGGTCATTTCCTTGCCCCCAGGCCGTCAAACCCGGCTGTATTCGGTCATGAAGTTCTATGGGGGGATGACTCTTGAGGTCTGGTTATCGAAGCATCCCTCTCCGGCACTGAAAGTGGCGAGTCATTTGGCGATAAAGATCGCCTGGGGGCTCTATGCCCTGCACCGGCAAGGTGTGGTTCATCGGGATATCAAGCCTGAAAACATCATGGTCATGCCTGATGACTCGGTCAAGATTCTGGATCTTGGGATTGCACGACTTCCTGCCTGGGAGGAGTCTGAGGATGCCCCGTTGCCGGGAACCCCAAGTTACATGGCACCGGAATTGTTCAAGGGTAGCCGTGGAGAGGCAAGCACGGACATTTTTGCGCTGGGGGTCACCCTTTACCGGCTGTTGACCGGTGGGGCCTATCCATTCGGCGAAATCGAACCCTTTTCAACGCCAAGGTTTGGTCATTACAAAACCGTTTCGAGCTGTCGACCGGAACTGCCGGCCTGGCTCGATCAGGTCATCGCCAAATCGCTGTCGCTGGAGCCACATCAGCGCTATCAGGATGCCATGGAGCTGGTATTCGATCTGGAAGCGGGGCTGGCAAAGGGGGGATCCCAGACGAAGACTCGAAGGCAGTCCCTCTACGAGAGAGACCCCGTCGCCTTCTGGCGGTCCCTTAGCCTGATCCTGATGGCGCTGCTGGTTGCATGTGCCTTCTCCCTCAGTCATCACTGATCGCGGGAGCCATGAAGCACCAGCACAAGTTTCCTGGCACCTGTCTGGTGCATTGGGAGCAGGCGGGTCTCTAGCGCACCGTAATTACACCGGAGTTTTCCATCTGGCATGTAATCTGCTTTAAGCAATGCAAGGTGCCAACGGCGGTACTCCAGAGTCAGGCAACGGCGCCAATTCCTCCCAGGGGGAACTGGCGCTTTTTTTGCCCGATGGGATCCAAACACATGAATACACCGAGAGAGCCATGAAGAAAAAAATGAAACTCGTCGTGATCGGAAACGGCATGGCCGGTATTCGAACGGTCGAAGAGCTGTTGAAGATGGCTCCTGATCTCTACGACATCAGCGTCTTCGGCGCCGAGCCCCACTGCAACTACAACAGGATTCTGCTTTCCCCGGTTCTGGCCGGGGAAAAGTCGCTGAATGACATCATCCTCAATCAGGAGGATTGGTACACCGAGCATCACATCACGCTTTACAAGGGGGAAAAGGCGACCCTGATAGACCGGAAAAACCGTTCGGTTATCGGCGAGTTGGGGGCTCGCGCCGACTATGACCGGCTCCTGATTGCGACGGGATCCTCACCCTTCATTTTGCCCATCCCCGGCCGGGAGCTTTCCGGTGTCGTGGCTTTTCGCGACATCAAGGATGTGGACCAGATGCTCGAAGCCGCCAGAACAGGGCGGCATGCGGTCGTGATCGGTGGTGGCCTGCTGGGGCTTGAGGCGGCCAATGGTCTCAGGAAACAGGGGATGGATGTCACCGTGGTTCACAACATGACGAGCCTGATGGAGCGCCAGCTGGATGAACCCGCCGCCAGTTTGCTCCAGAACTCTCTTGAACAGAGCGGCCTTTCATTCCTCATTGCCGCTCAGACCGAGGCCATCATCGGGGAAAACAGGGTTCGCGCGGTCAGGTTCAAGGATGGTCTGGAAATTCCCGCTGACCTGGTGGTAATGGCCGTCGGGATTCGGCCCAATATCGAACTGGCAAAAGCCTCGGGCATTCACTGCGAACGGGGGATTATCGTCAGCGACACGATGCAGACCTACGATCCCAGTGTGTATGCCGTGGGTGAGTGTGTCCAGCATCGGGGCGAGTTATTCGGCCTCGTGGCTCCGACTTTCGAGCAGGCCAAGGTTTGTGCGAATCAGCTGGCGGAAGTGGGGTCTGGCCGCTATCGGGGCTCGGTGACTTCAACCAAGCTCAAGGTTACGGGCATTGATCTTTTTTCGGCGGGTGACTTCAAGGGCGGCGAGGGTTTTGAAGAGCTGGTCATGCAGGATCCGTCCCGTGGGATCTACAAGAAGCTGGTCGTCAAGGACAATCGCATTCGTGGAGCCGTTCTCTACGGGGATACGGTGGCTGGGGGCTGGTACTTCCAGTTAATGCGAGAGTCGACCGATATTCAGAGCTTCAGGGAATCGATCCTTTTCGGACATTCCAATATGGCCGATGAGGGCCGTGATGGTCAGAGTATCGCCAGCATGTCGGATGATGCCGAAGTCTGTGGCTGCAATGGGGTGTGCAAAAAAACCGTTGTTGACGCCATTCTTGAAAAAAAGCTCTTCACGCTTGATGAGGTCAGGGCGCATACCAAGGCTTCTTCCTCGTGCGGTTCCTGCACGGGTCTGGTGGAGCAAATCCTTCAGGCAACCGTAGGCAACTATGATCCGACACCGGCAGAAAAGCCGGTGTGTGCCTGTACGACACATGCGCATGATGCCGTCAGGCAACAGATCGCCCAGCGGGGACTCAAGAGCCTCGACGCCATTTTCAGAAGCCTCGATTGGCAAACCCCCGATGGCTGCCAAAAGTGCCGGCCGGCACTGAACTATTACCTGCTTTGCGCCTGGCCTTCTGAGTATCGGGATGATCCCAATTCACGCTTCATCAATGAAAGAGTCCATGCAAACATTCAAAAAGATGGGACCTACTCCGTGGTGCCCCGGATGTGGGGAGGCCTGACCACGCCGGATGAATTACGTGCTATTGCGGGCGTCGCCGACAAGTTCCAGATTCCCACCGTCAAAGTGACGGGCGGGCAGAGGATCGATCTGCTGGGGGTGAAGAAAGAGGATTTGCCTGCCGTGTGGGCAGAACTCAATTCGGCTGGCATGGTTTCCGGACATGCGTATGGCAAGAGTCTTCGCACGGTCAAAACCTGTGTGGGTTCGGAATGGTGTCGTTTTGGCACCCAGGACTCCACCGGTCTCGGCGTCAAGCTTGAAAAAATGACCTGGGGCTCCTGGACTCCTCACAAATTCAAGATGGCCGTTTCCGGATGTCCTCGCAACTGCGCTGAAGCAACCATCAAGGATTTTGGAATCATCTGCGTCGATTCCGGCTATGAGATCCATGTCGGAGGGAATGGAGGGATCAAGATCAGAGGAACCGATCTTCTGGTCAAAGTCAGTTCAGAGACTGAAGTTTTTGAGTATTGCGGCGCATTCATGCAGATCTATCGCGAAGAAGGGCGATATCTGGAGCGGACTGCACCCTGGATCGAGCGTGTAGGCCTTGCCTACGTCAAGTCCCGCCTTGAGAACGCCGAGGAGCGGCAACGGCTCTTCGAAAAATTCAAGGTCTCCCAGGAAACCGCCCAGGTCGATCCCTGGGCGGAACTTTCAAAACCCGCCGCGCGCAGCGAGTTTGTTGCCATTGCCAGCCTGGAGAATAGCCATGTCTGAGTGGATTCAAATCGGTGCAGTGCTGGATTTTCCCAGACAAGGAAGCCGGGTGGTTGAATCACCGAAGGGTGCGATTGCGGTTTTCAGGACCCAGGATGACCGTTTTTTTGCCCTGCATGATCGTTGTCCTCACCGGGGTGGACCCCTGTCACAAGGGATTGTGTACGGTCATCGGATTGCCTGTCCTTTGCACAGTTGGGTCATTGAGCTCGAAACGGGTGAAGCGGTTGCACCTGATGAGGGAGAAACGGCCTGTTTTCAGATCCGGGAAGATCAGGGAAATATCTACCTCAAGGTTTAGGGATCAGCAGTGATGGCCACGATGAAAGACATCCGCACCACCCGCACGACCTGCCCCTATTGCGGGGTGGGCTGTGGAGTTTTGGTAACCCCCAATGGCCCGGAAGCCGCGCAGGTCCGGGGTGATCCGGAGCATCCCGCCAATCGCGGACGGTTATGCTCCAAAGGCTCAGCCCTGGGGGAAACCCTGAGTCTGAGTGGCCGGCTTTTGTACCCAAGCATGAATGGACGTCGCGTGACCTGGGATCAGGCACTGACGGAAGTGGCGGCAAGATTCAAGGCGTCCATTGAAAACCACGGGCCTGAATCGGTAGCGATCTACGGGTCCGGCCAGTTGCTCACGGAAGAC
>SXQV01000092.1 GCA_005792805.1 Methylococcaceae bacterium
AACAAAACATAATTATATCATTGACTTACAGGATTGGCATGGATTCTGTTTGCTGAGAGCTTTGTCCGCAAATGCGGCGATAAATCAATAACTCAGGCCCGGAGAATCGAGATGTCACTACAACGCCACCTGTGCGCCCTTCTTCTGCCGGGCCTCATTGCCCTGGTGATTCTCCTGCCAGACATGGCGGAGGCCGCATCCGGCCTGCGCATTACCCAGGCCCAGTGGTCCAGGGTGACGGGCATGTTGACCGTGCGGGGCATATCCGCAGCGGATGGCCCGGTTTCGCTGTACGACCCCAGTGGACGCCTGCTGGGCACGGCGAATCCGGAGGCTAACCACCGATTCAAGCTGAAAGTCGCGGATCAATGGCCGGAGCTGCTATGCCGTGTCCGGGCAAAAGCCGACGGCGGGCAGGCCAGCAAAGCGGTCAGCGGCAGGCCCGGCAAAGACTGCGGCAAAGTCCCCCAGTGCCAGATTATCGACCCGCCCGGCGGTCTGGCGGTCAAGGCGAATGAGGATGTCAGTTTCAAGGCCACCGCCCAGCTCAAGGATAAAAAGGCGGGGCCGCTCAGGCTGGAATGGGACTTCGCCGGTGGCTCCATGGGCGAACTGCTGCCCGGTAGCAACCCGCCGGCGTATCTCCGCCCGCACCGCGAAACCGCCACGGTTCAGTTTGTCCGTGACAACAGCCATTACCGGGTCCGCTTCACGGCTTTCGACGGCCAGCGCCGTTACTGCGAAGATGCCATTGACGTGAAGGTCGGTACGCCGCCAGAGACACCCCCGGGCGTTCCCCTGATGGCGGCCAAGGCGGCGGCTGAAAGTCCGGCGCGGGGCAGTGCAAAAGCGGCGGGCGTGGTCGTGCTGCCGTTTGCGGAAATGACCATGAGCGGCGCGGGAGATTATCGCTATATCCCCAATGTCGAGGTGCCTCTGGCTTCTGG
Source organism: Methylococcaceae bacterium (assembly GCA_005792805.1). Lineage (GTDB taxonomy): Bacteria > Pseudomonadota > Gammaproteobacteria > Methylococcales > Methylococcaceae > UBA6136. The sequence goes on from SXQV01000092.1 coordinate 948, forward strand.
TGCCTTCTCCCAGCTCAATGCCGTGGCTTACCGCAAGGAGCGTTTGCCTGTTCCCCTCGATGGTACTCAGGTGGCCATGAAATACGCGGCGGCTTCCAACCCGAGCGATCCGGTGGGGCCGAATTCCATCAATTCCACCAGTCAAAACTGGCCGCTGAATCCTGACTCCAGGCGGGCTGCAAAATTATTGACCGCCGCCATCCAGAAAACAGATGCGTGGGAAGTCTTTGTCCGTCCGCCGGCCGATGTGTTGGACGCCGAGTATTACAGTACAAACTGGATGACCATCAATCCGGGAGATACGCATGGAGACCCTGCGACTGCCCGGCTTGTTGGTCCAGATGAAGGATATGTCCTGAAAGCGTTTCCCGGAGATCAATCCGCTGCAACAGGGCTGATTGGGCGCTACATGCCGGGACGGGACGGGCCTTTTGCTACAAACGTGGCACAAGAGTTCACGTCATACTGGCAGGGGGAGCAAAAGCACATCGCGCGTGCAATTCCCCTGACGGATATTGATGATGCCGGTCGCGTGAATCCTTACCCTCTGCTGCGGGTAAACGCGGTGGACAAGGCCACGGGCGAGACCCTGGCCAGTACGGATGCCGTGGTGGGTGCCGGGAAGGACGTTCATTGCCGGGAGTGCCATGCCAAAGGCAAGATTGCCGCCAACGACCAGTTCGATTGGGCCTCCATCCAGCAGGCGTTTCATTCCAGCAAGCTTTACGGAAACCGGGGAAGCTGTTACTGGGCGGCACCGTTCTGTACACGGTCGTTCTTTGCGCCCAGTTTTTATGAATCGGTAGACGGCGACAATCGGCCCAGCACTAACCTGCTGGATCAGGAGCTGGCCGCGAACAAGAATATCGGGCAATTGCACGATTTTTACGACGACACGGGAGAAGAGGCTAAACACCATGGGTGGCCCCTCGCGGCGAGTGGCGCCTTCACTGCGGATGCGCCAGCCCGCTGTAATGGTTGCCATAGAAGCCATATCAACGGGCAGTTCGAGGATGTGTTCGATTTCCCCGGCTGGCATAGCGCGGGACAACCCACGGACAGCAATACCTTCTTGTCCAGGGTCGTACACAACTTCCACGAGCAATTGCAGCTGGACCCCAGCAATTCGGGCAAGATTCTGCGCGACACGGTGACAGGCCGCCCCAAACTGTGGGATCCCGCCACCGGTGCCAACCCCAATACGCTTTTCCCGGTGATGGATGCCAGCGGCAACAGCCTGCCCAGCGAGATGAACTGTCTGCGCTGTCACTCCGGCCATCGGGAGCCGCTCTTCCGTGACCGCCACTATGCGGCAGGCCTGTCGTGCGTGGATTGTCATGGCGATATGGATGCGGTGGGAGGAGCCCACACCAAACCCAAGCCCGGCCCCGAGGGCAAGGCCAACCGGCTTGACTGGTATGACCAGCCCAACTGCGGTTCCTGTCATACCGGTAATGGTAATGAAGGCAGGGAGGCCGGTAATGGCTTCTTTAGTGCGGGCGTCATGCGGCAGGCATTTGATAGCGCTGACCCCTCCGCCAGCACCCGCAAGCCAGCCTCAAGCCGTTTCGCGGTGCAGGAGAGCAATCCAATTGAAATCCGGACGGTGAACGTGGAACTGCTGGAGCGACTGACCGCCGAGGGCAAGGTGCCGGCTGACCGGAGCAGGGCGTTCTCGACGCTGAAGCTGACCCCGCAACTGTACCGGCAGAGCCACGACACCCACGGTAATGTGGCCTGTGCGGCCTGCCATGGTGATGCCCATGAGGTGTGGCCCAATCGGGACCCCAAGGCCAACGACAATCTCACGGCCAATCAGCTTCAGGGCTTCGCCGGGCCGATTACGGAATGTACGGTTTGCCACAGCAAGGACGCATTTGCTGAATACCAGAATCTGGATGCCGGCCGGTTCAGCGGTCTTCCCGAGAATTCAGGGGTACTCGGCGGTCCCCACGGTATGCATCCGATGCGTGACGAGAGCTGGTGGAAGCAGGCCAAAGACGAGATCGTTAAAAGCGGCTGGCATGACAATGTCTACCGTAACCCGGGAGCCAGTGATGAGGACCAGTGCGCCGCCTGTCATGGGGCAGACCACAAGGGCACTCGCCTGTCCAAAACTCCAGTGGACCTTGACCTCGACCTGGGCAACGGCAAGGTCGCCAGGTGGAAGGCGGGTGAGGAGGTCGGCTGTAACAAGTGTCACTCCATAGAAAAGAGTTTCCGCAACGGGCCGACGGGATTCAAGCCGGAAGCGGTGAATCACGATCCGGTCATTACTTCCATGCCCGCCGTGACTGAAGTAGTGATGGGGGAGAGCTTCAGTTATCAGGTGGTGGCCAGTGATCCGGATGGCGACCCGTTGACCTATAGTCTGGGATCGCGTCCGAACAAGCCGGACACGATGACGATAGACCAGAATGGTTTGCTGAAATATGACTGGCCACAGAAGCTTTTGTCGGATTACTCGCCATTCGGGTCATTTAAGTTCCCCTATACAACGGTGACCGTTACGGATGGCAAAGGCGGCCATGCGACCCAGACACTGAATATGGTGCTGCGTTGCCCGGCGGGGCAATCCTGGACCAGAGGAGGTTTTGGAACCGGACAGTGCGTTGCGAGTGCGGTGGGGGGAGTTCAAATCACGTCCAAACCGCCAGTGACCGGGATGAATGGCGGTGAGCGCTATTCGTATGCGGTCGTCGCCAGCAGTGCCAGCGGTGATCCGCTAACCCTCGCTCTGAGTGGTCAGCCTGGCGGCATGGTCATGAATGGTAGTGGCCTGATCGAATGGTCCCCCGGTGCTGGGACATCGGGTTCGTTTAACTTTCAGGTCACGGCCACCGATGGCAAGGGCGGGCGTGCGGTTCAGGCGGTCTCCTTGACCGTCTGTGCGCCACCCCAGAAATGGCATGCTGACATGGGCCACTGCATGTAGGCTTTCCCTCTCTCGGCATCACCGGCGCTTTGGGCAGGTGGTGCCGTCATCCGATGATTTTCATATCGGTTACGTCCAGGTGCGTACTCTGGCGCTGAAGTGCTATCCGGGGGCTTGGGTCCCCGGTTCTTTACCCAACAGTTTTTGAATACCCATTGCCTCATCCGCCAGTGGCGGATAACATGAGAGCGTGGAATTTATAGAGACCCCCACATTCACCCGCCTACTTCTGGATCTGCTGACCGATGATGAGTACAGCGGTCTTCAGAGCGTTCTGGTGGACAATCCAGAGCGGGGCGACCTTATCAGGGGTGGAGGCGGCATTCGTAAGCTGCGCTACGCGCTCTCTGGCCGAGGTAAAAGTGGAGGGGTTCGCGTCATTTACTACTGGATGAGGGATGACGGACAGATTTACATGCTGCTGATTTATCCGAAGTCGAAGAAAGACACGCTGACTGATCGGGAAACAGCCTTGCTACGCGAGTTTGTGAAGGAGCTGTGACGATGGAACAGGATTTATTCAATGATTTGCTGCAAAGCTTGAAGGAGGCGAAGGCCATTGCCCACGGAGAAGCGCAGCCTTCCCGCCGGTTTACGGTTGCACCTCCCGATGTAAAGGCCGTCCGCGAGCAAATAGGGCTCTCTCAGAGCGAGTTTGCCCGGCTAATGCGCGTCAGTGTCAAAACACTTCAGAATTGGGAACAACATCGCCGCAACCCGACGGGTCCCGCTGCCGCATTGCTCAAGATCGTACTGACTGCGCCTGAAATAGCCCTCAAGACACTCCACCCATAACGGTTTCAATGTAGGCATCGTTGTTGCGGGCGGGGCCGAGGGTGACTTTACTTGCTTGATTCTCTGTAACCGTGCTTCATTGCGCCCATGGGTGGAACGAAGCTGAGATGCTCTGAATTCCCGGAATGCAGCGACCCCCATAGGTGACTTTGCGGTATGCTTCGGTGTGTCTCAATTCAGTGTTTTCAGGGAGCGGTTATGACGACAGTCCAGTGTGATATCGGCCTGATTGGCCTGGCGGTTATGGGGGAAAATCTGGTGTTGAACATGGAGTCCAAGGGCTTCCGTGTTGCGGTGTACAACCGGACCACCGAGGTGACCGACAAATTCGCCGAGGGGCGGGCCAGGGGCAAGGCCATTACGCCTTGCCGAAGTCTGGAGGAGTTCGTTGCGGCACTGGCGGTGCCGCGCAAGGTGCAGATCATGGTCAAGGCCGGGGCTCCGGTGGACGCGGTGATCGAGCAGCTCATCCCCCTGCTGGAGCCGGGTGACATCATCATCGACGGCGGCAATTCACTGTGGACCGACACCCAGCGCCGGGAAAAATACCTGAAGGAAAAGGGTTTGCACTTCTTCGGTGTCGGCGTGTCCGGTGGTGAGGAAGGCGCGCTGAAAGGCCCGAGCATCATGCCGGGCGGTTCCGCCGAGGGCTGGCAGGCCATCGCGCCGGTTTATACCCGCATCGCGGCGGTGGCGGAAGGCGAGCCGTGCTGCCGGCACATGGGTACGGACGGTGCCGGTCACTCGGTGAAGATGGTGCACAACGGC
>SXQV01000093.1 GCA_005792805.1 Methylococcaceae bacterium
CGCATCAATCTCACCATGATTGGTCTGAGCGGCAAGCCCCAGGTCAAGAATCTCCGTGATATTTTGGTCGAGTGGCTGACTTTCCGTACCGAGACCGTTCGCCGGCGGTTGCAGTACCGGCTTGACAAGGTCATCGCCCGGTTGCACATCCTCGATGGCCTGTTGATTGCCTTCCTCAATATCGATGAGGTGATCGCGATCATTCGTCACGAGGATGAACCCAAGCCGGTATTGATGGCGCGTTTCGGCATTAGCGATATTCAGGCTGAGGCCATTCTGGAGCTGAAGTTGCGGCATCTCGCCAAACTGGAGGAGATGAAAATTCGTGGTGAACAGGCGGAGCTGGCCGCTGAACGCGAGAAGCTGGAAGGCATCCTCGGTTCGCCCAGGAAATTGAACGGATTGATCAAACAGGAACTCAGGCAGGATGCCGAACGCTACGGTGACCCTCGTCGTTCCCCCATTGTGGCGCGCCAGGCCGCACAGGTGCTGGATGTGACGGCGGTCATCGGCAGCGAGCCGGTAACGGTCATCCTGTCCGACAAGGGCTGGGTGCGGGCGGCCAAAGGCCACGAAATTGATCCCGCCAGCCTGACTTACCGGTCGGGTGACAGCTTCCTGGATGCCGTGGCCGGTCGCAGCAACCAGCCTGCGTATTTCCTGGACTCCACCGGGCGGAGTTATGCCGTGCCCGCGCATGAGTTGCCATCGGCGCGTACCCAGGGTGAACCGCTGACGGGGCGGCTGAACCCGCCTCCGGGTACCACCTTTACGTCGGTGCTGGCTGGATCGGATGAAGACTGGTTCCTGCTGGCGAGTAGCGGTGGTTATGGATTTGTCACCCAGTTGCAGGAGTTCTTCACCAAGAATCGCACGGGTAAGGCGCTGCTCACCGTGCCGGCGCAGGCCAGTGTGATGTCACCCTGCCGGATTCATTCCCCGGGGACCGATGCGGTTGCGGTGGTCACGCTGCAGGGCCGGTTACTGGTGTTCCCGGCGGCGGAGATTCCGGTACTCAACAAGGGCAAGGGTAACAAGCTGATCCAGATTCCGGCGGAAGAGCTGGCTAATGGCAATGATCGCGTGGTGGCTATGGCGGGGCTGCCGCCGGGTGGTTCGCTGAAGCTGCACTGTGCCAAGCGGTTCCTGACGCTCACGGCTTCCGATCTGGGCGTTTACCAGGGTGCTCGTGCCCGTCGGGGCAATCATCTGCCTCGGGGTTTCCAGCGGGTCGAAAAGATCGAAGTGATTTAGCCGGCATCAACACAATAAGGCGTCGTGAGCATCTGTACCCATGGACTTCATTGATCTTCAACTCGACACGAGCGGCCTGAATTGCCCGCTGCCCCTGTTGCGGCTAAAAAAAGCGCTGAGCTCATTAGACATAGGGCAGGTCGTGCAGGTAGCCGCCACCGATCCGGCATCGGTGCTCGATTTCGGTGTTTTTATCGAACGAACCGGCCACGTAATGCTGGAACAGTGGCAGGAAGAGGCGGTTTTTCTGTATCTGATTCGCAAGGGCTGAAGCCCTCATTCTCAGAATCGTCAAAAGGTTATCGACGCCGCTTGCCTCTGGCCTCCGGGGAATGTCTCCCTGGCCCTGTGGTAAGCTTTTCGGCCATTACGTCAATCGACCCTAAGTATGTGATTCGGGTGGCCGTTACCCTGGGCATGGACTGGTATCTGGAGTCCTGCCCGGCCCCACGGCATGACCACCTGATCTGAGAATGGAGTCTTAATGTCTATTCCCCCTGACCATCAAACCCAGTTTCATATTGCCCCTGTCATCGCGGAATTGCGCGCTATGCGGGTGCGGTCCCTGGCGTTGCGCCAACGGGAAACCCATCCGCCCAGGCTGCCTTCACGCGGTATGCTCCGGGACATCATTGATGGATTGGCGACCGTCCTTTATCCGAATCGTCTGGGGAAGGGTGATGTTACGGATGAGGGGGTTGACTACTACGTGGGCCATACCCTCGATGAAACACTGCGCCATTTACGGTTGCAGATTCAGCGTGAGCTTGGTTTCACGCTCGAACAGAGCGGCAATCTGAACCCGGACAGGCTGGCCATCGTCCAGCAGTCGCTGGAGCTGACGCGGGAATTTGTACAGACCTTGCCCAAGGTCAGGGCATTGCTGGACAGCGACCTTCAGGCGGCCTTTGAGGGGGACCCCGCCGCCCGAAGTGTGGATGAGGTGCTGGTTTGCTACCCGGGGATTGCGGCGATCATCAACCACCGGCTGGCGCATGAGCTTTACCAGCTGGGATTGCCCTTGATTGCCCGCATGATTTCCGAAATTTCCCACTCCGTGACGGGAATTGACATCCATCCCGGGGCACAGATTGGCCCCAGCTTTTTTATCGATCACGGGACCGGTGTCGTCATCGGCCAAACGGCCATCATTGGCGAGCGGGTGCGGCTATATCAGGCCGTCACATTGGGTGCCAAGCGTTTTCCGACCGATGAAAATGGTGTGCTCATCAAGGGCAATGCGCGTCATCCCATCGTCGAGGACGATGTGGTCATCTATGCCGGCGCGACTATTCTGAGTGCGCAAAGATCACTGCCCACACGAATACGTTGTCGACCGCGAGGCTTTTTTCAATGAGGTACGCACTGAGATACTCGAGGGCTGCGGCCGTGCCTTTGCCTTGATCGGCAAACATCCACCAG
>SXQV01000094.1 GCA_005792805.1 Methylococcaceae bacterium
ACAGAATCGACAACCCTCTTCACACAAGAACCAAGATAACCCTTGCGGCTGATAGAGGCGCGGGCTGATCACTCTCCGTCACTCCAAGACAGCGTATGCAGTTTGACTAGGGTTTCCGGGTCTGAGATGAGGCTACGCTTGTCGGCGGGTGACAGTTTTTCAGGCCCCTCTTCCACTAACTGATAAACCAGTGCGCGGAGCTGATGTCGGTGGCGTTTTTTCACCGGCCGATTAGGTAACAACGCGAGATGCAGGGCACACACACCAGGATCAGCGACGTTTCGAACCTCGCCCTTGCCTTCCCGGGCTTTCTCCGCCGACTCCATGACAGCAAGGTTTTCCTTGAGCAGCTGAATCACTCGCGGCTCCTGATACTCTTCAGGAGTGAGGAATAACCCGAGACGTCGTGCCGATGCGCCCACCGCAGCGCTACTCGACAGCATGGAGACTGGAATGGAAAGCACCAAACCCGCCAGCACTGGGACCAGCCAGAGGAAAAAACCAGGCACGTATTGGTAGCTGACCCAACCAGCAATCAGCCCCAAGACGGTGTGCTCCCCGTGGGCCTGGATAGCTTCCCAAAGGCTTAATCGATGATCATCGCGATTCTGCGGAGGCCAACCGACACTGCGACGCATTAATATCGCAAGAACAAACTTGCTTTGATAAATCATCAAAACCGGTGCCGTGAGCATGGAGAAGATGCTCTCCAAGAGCACGCTCAATGTTGCACGCAAGCCTCCCCCATAACCCTTGATTTTTCTCCAGTTAATCAATCCCAGTATCAGACTCCACAGCTTGGGCAAAAACAGCATGGCCAAGGTGACGAATAATACGGTGGTCATCTCGACGGCATAGGACTCTGGCCATACCGGAAACAGGTTGTCACCGAAGAAGTAGACCGGCATGGTCTGGCTCATCACATAAGCTTCGAAACCGGTGAAAATCAGAAACATCAGCCAAAGTGGGGACGAGACATAGGACATGATTCCCATTAGAAAATAGAGCCGGCTTAAACCCGAGAAACCCTTGGCGAAAACCATGCGCAGGTGCTGTAGATTCCCCTGACACCAGCGTCGATCGCGCTTGGCATAGTCAATCAGTGTGGGGGGTAACTCTTCGTAACTGCCCTTTAATTCAGGCGCAATCCAAACTTCCCAGCCTGCCTCTCTGAGCAGGGCAGCCTCTACCGTGTCATGACTGAAAATCTCGCCGCCAAAAGGTTCACTCCCTGGCAGCTTTGGCAGGCCACAGTGCCTGACAAAGGGATCAAGACGAATGATGGCGTTATGCCCCCAATAACCACTGCTGGAAAGCTGCCAATAGTTGATCCCCCAAATAAAAATGTCGCCATAAAAATTGCTGGCAAACTGCAGGATACGGGAAAAGAGCGACTTGTGATTGGCGGGCAACGGGGGGGATTGAATGAGCGCTACCCCTGGGTGTGCCTCCATCATATCCACCATCTTGACCAAGGTCTCTCCCGCCATGATGCTATCGGTATCCAGCACCACCATGTAGCGGTAGCGTGCGCCCCAACGGTGGCAAAAATCTTCAAGGTTCCCGCTTTTGCGGGCTACATTTTTTTCGCGGTTCCGGTAGAAAATCCGCCCGTGTGCATTGAAATCAACACACATGCGATACCAATTGGCCTCTTCCTGCATCCAGCAATCCGGATCACGGGTGTCGCTGAGAATGAGCAATTCGAATTCATCGCCTCGTCCGGTTTCCTGGACAGATTGCCATATGGCGCGGAGACCGGCGGTCACCCGGGTCGGGTCTTCGTTGTAGATAGGCATGACCAGCGCTGTGCGCGATGGTGTGCTAGCTGCCTCAGTCCGGGTTGGCGGCATTCGCCCAATCGAATAGTTGTCGCCACCCTTAAGTAAAACCCAAAAGCCTAATGTGGCCGTCCAAAAAGAGGTACTCACCCAAAGAATCAACAGGGTGTAAAGAATCAGCAGGATCAGCTCCGTCGGTGTGATTCCATTTTGAAGAAATGCACTGGCAATCATGCCCAGCGCAAGCATGGCCGTCAGGATGACAAGCACCAAAAACAGGCCGCGCCTTGCCGTGATGACACCGACTGATAACACGGGATGGGAGAGGGACATGCGTGAAGCCTGGGTTAGTTATCCGTGGATTTAAATAGCCAGAAGCGGAAGGACGCCTGGGCCATCGCCAGCGGGGATTCTTCAGGCGTTGACTGTGGCAGACAGGCCTGCAATTTATCATTGAGCTGCCGAGTGGAGTCGTCATGCGCAAACAGACAATCTGACGAAAAGTCTGGTATCAGCAACAAAGCCGCGCGAGCCGCCGCCAATGGATGCGGGTCATTTGAGGGCGGCATTCCTACGGCCGAGGCCAGCGCATGATCAAAACGCCTCTGAGCCTCTTCCAAGGCACGTCGCAACAACTCGGCGCCAGAAGCCCGCCCCGCCAGGCGCCTGGCTCTGGAGAGGCAATCTTCGGACAAGCTGGCGATCAACTCTTCATTGGTCAATCCCAGTACTCTCCAATAGTCGGCCACCCGTTTTCGCAGCGGCCCCTCATCCATCCCGTCAGCCTCGGTCAGCACCGGTTTGGCATGAGCCGTCGTCGTCATGGTGAATTCCATTGATATACCCAGGACTCGGTCAGGATGTCCTTACCGGACCGCAGAATTGCTCGCAGCTCGGTCGGGCCTTTGCCTTTCTCGGGTTCCAGGTCAAAACTCAGCCTCCAGGTGCCTTCCTCCTCGTTTTTATGCACCACGATATTGCTGACCTTGCCCACGGCACTGACTTCACCAATGACATCGGCCTGTGGGCTCATTAGCTTGAGCATTGGGCTTGTGAAGTCGACGACAAACTTACGTTTATTACCACGCCCCTCTTCAGCCGCGCCCACACGGGTAGACACCACTTTGCCACCACTGGGGGCGGTAAATTCGTTGGTTACGAAATGCAACCGGTAGTCGTAGCGCATTTCTTTTCCTTCAGCCACAGGCTCGTCGGGGACCCAGAAAGCCACGATATTGTCGTATTTCTCAGCATCACTGGGGATCTCGATCAAATACACCCCACCGGCACCCCAATCACCCATAGGCTCCACCCAGGCACTTGGCCGCCGGTGATAGGCTGCCTCCAGATCCTGATAATGGTCGAAATTGCGATCTCTGGACATCAATCCAAAACCCGACGGCTTGGTATCCTTAAACACACTGATGCGAAGCTGCCTCGGGTTGTTCAATGGCCGCCACAACCATTCGCCTGTACTTTTGCCGATCAGCAAACCATCAGAATCATGAACTTCCGGACGAAAATCATCCATGAATCGATCCGTATTTTCGCCATGCATGAACATGCTCGTCAGCGGCGCAATACCCAGCCTATCGACCGCCTTACGAAAATACAGGTGACTGTAGACCTCCATGGCAAGATCCAGGCCTGGGCGAATCACAAACCGGTAAGCCCCCGCGACGCTAGGGCTATCCAGCAAGGCATAGACCACCAGCGCACTCGCCTCCTTGTCCGGCTTTTCGATCCAGAACTCCCGAAATATCGGGAATTCTTCCGCTTTTGCCAAACCGGTATCGATGGCAAGACCGCGGGCTGACAATCCATAGGATTGACCTAAACCAACCGCCCTGAAGTAGCTAGCCCCCAAAAAGACAGCGATTTCATCAAAGGTCTCATCACGCTTGAGCGGATAGTGAAATCGCAACCCGGCAAAACCAAGCTCGTCGGGTAATGGGCTCGCAAGCTGGTTTTTTCCGTAATCAAACAAGTCTGGCGAGTAGTCAATACGTGTGCTGGAACCGTGGTCGAGCACATTAATAATCACTCGATCCTTAAATATAAACCCACGATGGAAGGTCTGAATCTGAAAGGGCAGGCCCTCGTCGCGCCATAGCGACTTTTCCGTCTTGTAACGGATATCCCGATACTGGTCATAACTGAGCTTTGTCAGAAAATCCGGCATGCCCGCGTCGTCACGTTCATACGCCCGGCTCACAAGGTTTTGGGCTTTAGCCTCTACATCGGAGAAATCAAACGGCCTGGGAGCGGGAGGGGTAACCGGCTCGGTTTGGGGGGCAGGCGGCTCCGGTGCTGGGGGGGGCGCAACCTTACCCGGAGAGGCAACAGCCCCATCGGCGGCAAGCCAGCCAGCTAAAAGCAGCGCAAAAAAACGGGTTGTTTTCACGGCGTGTCATCCCTCCGAGGTAGGCGAGCGGTCCGATAAAACACGCCCGGCGAACTTGTTTCGACCAACAGGCTCATCACGATTCCAGCCACTCGGACATTTGAAGCGGTGATGAGCGGTATTAACCGAATAAATAGCGGGTTAGTATAGCGCGGCGAAGGACTGCAAAACGACAACTTTCAGCAACCGAAATCGCCCTATCAACTGGCGTTTCAGCAAGATTCACCGGAGAATCAAGATCAAAAATCTCATCATCATACGCCACGCAAAATCTAGCTGGCTTCACCCTGGTCTGCTCGATTGTGATCGCCCGCTCAACCACCGTGGCGAATACGATGCCCCTCTGGCAGGCGATCGACTGAAAGAGCATGGATTACTACCTGACTGCATAGTGAGTAGCCCGGCGGTTCGCGCCAGAATGACGGCGAGCCTTATCTCCGGCTCGGTAGGATACGATCCGTCCAACATCCTGATTCACCCCAATCTTTATGAGCGGGGATTAGCCGCCATCATGGAGTTCGTCCACGATTTTGAGGACGCTTGGCAGCGTGTCTTCTTGATTGGCCATAACCCGGACATGACCTTGATAATCAACCAGCTTTCTGGGGAGTTTGTCGTTCATCTCCCCACTTGCGGGGTAACATCTATCGAATTTGCCGTGGACGCTTGGTCAGACATCATGGACGGCGCGGGCCGCCTGGCATTTTTCGACTATCCAAAACGTCACATCAAAAACCCGTGACCATGGCCCGGCAGGGAACCAGCTACCTGTCCTGATAACGCTGCCTGATGGCCTGACCGAGCTGATGCACCGCCATGGCATAGTACGTGCTATGGTTGTAGCGGGTAATTACATAGAAGTTGGGATAGCCCACATAGTAATCATCACCGCTTGTGGTGCTCAGCTTGAGCAAGCTGACTGCCTCAGCAGGGGAGGTCTGGGTCGGCTGGATACCGTAACTGGCGAGCGTAGCCAGCGAATACTTTGTGTCGAAACCTGTCGCAAGCCCCTCGACCTGATTGCCCTGGACTTCAGCCGGACTCACCACTGACTCACCTGCGCGCCAGCCAAATTCCGAGAAATAATTCGCAATACTGCCAATCGCATCTTCGGGACTCCAAAGATCCTTTCGCCCATCTCCGTCGAAGTCCACGGCGTATTTCAGGAAGCTGCCAGGCATGAACTGACCCAGCCCCATGGCACCGGCAAATGAACCCTTTGGACGAGAGGGATCCTGCCGCTCATTACGAGACATGATAAGCAGGCTTTCCAGTTCACCCTCGAAATATTCAGCCCGCCTCGGATAATCAAAGGCCAGCGTGGTCAGCGCATCAAGGATTCGGTGAGTGCCCAGGTTAGCCCCGTAAATCGTTTCTACACCCATGATGCCGAGAATTTGCTCGGGGCTTACGCCGTATTGTTGGCTCGCCCGTTCAAGTGCTGAGGCGTGCCGTGCCCAGAATGCAACACCTGCGGAAATATGCCGATCATCAAGGAATTTGGCCCGATAACGGGTCCAGCCACCCGGCTTGGGTTGCGTCGTCGGTTTTTCCTGATTCATGTATTCGATAGTCCACTCCTTGCGCTGAGCCTGCGAGAGAAGACCATAAAGGTATTCACGGGAAAAACCATGCTGCGTAGCCATCTTGCCGATGAACCGCTCCGCTGCGGGATAGCCAGCATAATCACCCGTCAGCCTTTGGGCATAGTAGCTCCCTCCGGCATCACCCACTGGCCGCACTGATTTCGGGGAAACCACTGGTTTTTCTATCGTGCTGGGACCCACCTGCGAAACATACTGGGAGCACCCCAAACAGCTAACAAACGAAAGGATCGCAGACAGGACTGATGGCAATCTCATATTCATGACGGGTTGTGCAGAGAACGTTCGATCTTGATATGCGCGTATGAGCCGAAACACGCCGCCCGGATCTCCCATAAATTGAGGTCGCACTATAGCAAAACCGGGATCGGCACTCACGATTGTGAACTGTTCCTGAGGCGCTCACTCCCCGAGAAAACGAACGAGGCCAGATGCGTCGGGAAGACCCGGACGGGCACCCAGCACGCCGCAACAGGCCGCTCCCGCCGCAGACGCAAATCGAAGCACATCCAGCCACTCCATACCTGCAGAAAGCGCTGCAGCAAATGCACCATGAAAGGCATCCCCAGCCCCGGTGCTGTCGACAGAAGAGACGGGGAACGCGGGCAGGCGGCCAAATTCGCCGGATTTCTGCCAAATCAAACCCCGCTCACCCAGCGTAATGACTACCGCAGGTGAACGCTCGGCCAGCAGCCGCACCGCACGTTCTGGCTCATCTTCACCTAACCATTGCCGCGCAAACTTCTCTGAGCCCACCAGATAATCCACCCGAAACATCAGCGATTCGGTGCCTGCATGCAGGGAACCGGCATCAAGCACCTTAGGTTCCGGTAAACCCAGCAAGCCGCGCGATAGCGCTGGCTCATGTCCGTCAAACAGCAACACCGAGGCCTTCAAGGCCGAAAAATCGACATCCGCCTCATTCAGTGCCGGGGTTTCACCCTTGTAGCAAACCAGCGACCTCGAACCATCCGGCTTAACCAGCACCACTGAGACCGGGGTTGGAGAGCTGCCCCGGACCAGATAGCGAATATCGACACACTCCCTCAAGAATTCGAGGTGGTGCGCCTGTCCGTGGATGTCATCTCCAAGATAACCCGCAAATGCCGCGCGATAACCTAGCCGACTGATGCTTATGGCCGCATTGGCCGCAGGTCCCCCTCCGCAGCTTATGAGCGAGTCGGCGAATACTTTCTCATCCGGTCCCGGATGATGCCCCATAGAAAACACATGATCGTAAGACGCATGCCCCACACACAACACATCCACGCGCTGATCGGCCACCCATCAGTCTCCGAACTCTGAAAACCCGGCCATGTTGCTCACTCCTCAAGCCCGATGAACTTCCAGATTTTCTCGACTGCCGAGGGGTCGTAATTCACGTCCTTGGCGGCCTGCCCCGGCGTGCCCTCGGCATAGTTGGCTTCAAACACTCGCCTGGCATCATCCGCCAGCTGGGTCATCCCCAGCTTGCGATAGGCCTGCTCCATAATCTCCAGCGCCACCGGAACGGCCTGGGTGCGCTGGTATTTCCGAACCACCTCCCCGCAGCGGCGGGCGGCAGCCAGATAGGCGCCACGCCGCATGTAAAAATCCGCTACATGGATTTCATGCATGGCAAGATTGTTGCGAAGCGAGATGATCCGCTTACGCGAATCCTCCGCATAGCGGCTGTTGGGAAAACGCCTGAGCAACTCCTCGAAGTCCTTGAAGGAATCCAGCGTTGCACCGGGATCACGCTGGGAAGAATCGGTCGGAATGAATCGGTCGATAAAGCCGATGCCTCGGTTATAATTGACCAGACCCTTGATGTAGTAAGCGTAGTCGACGTTGGGGTGCGCCGGGTTTAGCTTGATGAAACGATCCGCCGCCGCAATCGCCGAGTCCGGTTCGTCATTTTTGTAGTAGGCGTATGCCACATCAAGTTGCGACTGGGTGGCGTACTTGCCGAAAGGGAAGCGGGCCTCAAGCTTTTCGTAAAGCTTGGCCGCTTTGTCGTAGCGCTTTTCATTCAACGCCCCTCTGGCCTCACTGTAAAACTGCTCCGCAGTCCACTCGGAGTATTCGTCATTCGTTTCGTCCGGCGTATCGGAACAGGCGCCAAGAAACAAGCCGAAAACCAAAAATAATGGGAGAAGGGAACTGTTAGCGCGCAATTTAGGCATGAGAAACCGGTTTTTTCGGGACGACCGCCGCAGTTTTCAGTATAACGTGATTGGTTTGACCGACTGAAGTGAATTCACCTCGCACACTCACAGCAGAGATTCCTGACGATCTTGCCGGCTTACGGGTCGATCAGGCCATGAGCTCGCTCTTCCCTGACTATTCCCGCAGCCGTTTGCAGGAATGGATACGCTGTGGCGCTGCCACTGTGGATGGGGTAGTCGTGCCAGCGAAACACAAGGTTCTGGGGGGCGAACATATTGCGCTCCGCGCAGAAGCGGATCCATCCACTCGGATAGAAGCTCAGGACATTCCGGTTCAGGTTGTGTATGAGGACGAGGCCGTACTGATACTCGACAAGCCTGCCGGACTTGTTGTCCATCCGGCAGCAGGTCATCAGGACGGCACATTGCAAAACGCGCTGTTAAATCACGCCCCCGCGCTCGCCACCATCCCGCGCTGCGGTATCGTTCATCGCATCGACAAGGACACTAGCGGCCTGTTGATGGTTGCCAAAACACTCGAATCCCACAAACAACTGGTTGACCAACTGCAATCGCGCTCGGTAAATCGAGAATATCTAGCCCTGGTGCATGGTGCCATGACGGGAGGCGGCACAATTGACGAGCCGATCGGACGCCACAGCACTGACCGTAAGCGCTTTGCCGTGCGCGTCGGGGGAAAACCAGCGATTACCCACTACCGAATTGCCGACCGGTTCGTCGCTCACACGCTGGTCGCCGTCAAGCTGGAAACCGGTCGCACCCACCAGATCCGGGTCCATATGAGCCACATTCATTACCCTCTCGTTGGCGACCCCGTCTATAGTGGCCGCCCGAGAATACCGGCCGGCGCCAGCCAAAAACTCCTTGATACTCTGAGAAATTTCCGGCGCCAGGCGCTGCATGCCACTAGCCTGGGAATCCTGCACCCCACCTCCGGAATCTATATGGAGTGGCAGGCACCTCTACCCGGCGACTTCAAAATGCTGCTGGATGAGTTGAGATCCAGCCAACCATGACCCTCCGTTTCATCGAACCAAACTGGCCGGCTCCACCCGGAGTTCATGCCGCCAGCACGCTCAGGGGCGGCGGCGTGAGCGCCGCGCCCTACCAAAGCCTCAACCTCGGCCTACACGTAGGAGACGCTACAGAAAATGTGACAGAAAACCGCGACCGGCTGGCTGATAGGCTTCAGCTCCCTGCAACGCCCGGATGGCTGACTCAGGTTCATGGCAGCGCGGCGATCAATGCCACCACCTCGGGCATGCCGGAGGCAGATGCAGGATTCACGAGAGAGCGTGGCGTCGTGTGCGCTGTCATGACGGCTGACTGCCTGCCAGTTTTGCTGTGTACCGCAGATGGTGGCGGAGTTGCGGCGGTCCATGCCGGCTGGAAAGGTCTGGCTAATGGCATTCTTGAAGCCAGCATCAATGCCCTCGGCAGTTCTAATCTGCTAGCCTGGCTAGGCCCGGCCATCGGCCCTGCTGCCTTTGAGGTGGGCGAGGAGGTCCGCAAGACATTCATTACAAAAAATGAGGCTTACGCTTGCGCCTTTCGACAGAAAGCACAGGGCAAATACCTGGCCGATATTTATCAGCTCGGACGAATCACCCTCATGCGTTCGGGCGTCAACACGAACAACATGTACGGGGGCGGCTGGTGCACCTACAGTCAGCCCAGCGATTTCTTTTCATACCGTCGCGACCGCATCACTGGCCGCATGGCCACATTGATCTGGCGCGAGTAATTCAATCCCATGAGCTTATTGGTCTGGATCATCGTTTTTACTCTGATCGGCGGTGTGTTGAGCGTGACCTGTGCCGCCCTATTGCTGCTCGTACCGGAAAATCACCACCCACGCATACTTCCCCACGGCGTCAGCTTTGCCTTGGGCGCTCTTCTAAGCGTTGCTTTTCTGGATCTGCTGCCCGACGCACTGACCACCGTCGGTGTCGACCACACGCAATCAATCCTGGCCACCGTATTGATTGGCATACTCGGCTTCTTTTTGCTGGAAAAGCTGCTGATCTGGCGTCATTGCCACTCAGATCATTGCGAAACTCACTCTGAGGAGCATTTTCACCAGCCTGCAGGCACGCTCATCGTGGTTGGCGATGCCATCCACAATTTTGTGGACGGGATTCTGATAGCAGCGGCCTTTCTTACGGATATCAACCTTGGCATTATCACCAGCCTTGCCGTGGCAGCACACGAGATACCCCAGGAAGTAGGTGATTTTGCCATTTTGCTGCAAAGCGGCTATGGCCGGGGCAAAGCACTCACCTACAATTTACTGTCCAGCCTGGCCACCATGGTGGGTGGAGTACTGGCCTATTTCGGCCTGGAGCACATTCATGGCTGGCTCCCCTACATTCTGGCGCTAGCGGCCTCCAGCTTCATCTATATCGCCGTAGCCGACCTAATCCCCAACCTGCACCAAAAAACCACAGCCCGCGCCGCACTCCAGCAAATCGCCCTGATCGTGGCCGGCGTCTTTGTGATCTACTGGGCCCATTCATATGCAGAAATAGCCCGCAGCCCCGAGGAATCGTCACCTATGCCATCCCTATCTTCCACCGGATCACCTGACCTGCTTAAACCGTAACCCCATGGAAATTTCGGGTATTATAGAGTCGAGCCAGCGCCAACTGGACGAAGCCTTGACTCGGAACCTGCCGCTCAAAACTGCCGATTTTGCTTCCCGAATTACTGAGGCCGCCGCAGAGCTACCTGACGAGTTCTCGCAGTCACTACACCGCATACTAAACCTGCATGAAGGCTTGGTTTCCAGCGGCGGTCATCCGGACATGCAACATGCCGGCGAATTTTGTTTCGCCTGTGGAGCTATGTACGAGAAAATTCAGGCGCTCACGCTAGCGCAAATGGAAGTCGAAAACGCCATTATCGGGCAGGACAGCGTCAGCGCCACTCCTCTGGCACAGGCGCAATCGGAGCAGCTCTCCCGATTTATTGCGGCTCGTGACCAGCTATTCCGCAAGACGGCAGACATGACTCTGAAGATTTTATTAACGGGACTGGGATTGCTGTTTTTAGGGCTGATTTTTGGCATCGTTTGAAAGCAATGCCCCCAAGGAATGATAGACCGCCGCATCACATAGCCCCTGCCATTCGGAATAATCTTCCTCATTCAATTGACTTGAATCCGCTTGGCAGGATACCATTCCCGGCTTTCCGAATTTCATCTCCACTGGAGACATACACACATGTACGCGGTTATATTCACAGGTGGCAAGCAGTACCGGGTAAAACCTGGCGAGCTCCTTAAGGTCGAGACCCTGATTGCCGAAGCTGGCCAAGAAATCCAGTTCGACAAGGTATTGATGGTACAGACCGACAGCGGCACCAAAATCGGTAAGCCCTACCTGGAAGGTGGCAGAGTGACCGCCACGGTCACCGCCCATGGTCGCCACCCCAAGGTGAAAATCATGAAGTTCCGTCGCCGCAAGCATCACATGAAGCAGGCTGGCCATCGCCAGAATTTCACCGAAGTTAAAATCACCGGCATTTCTGCCTAATAATCAGGAGGCGATACCATGGCTCATAAAAAAGCGGGCGGGAGTTCCAGGAACGGTCGTGACTCCAATGCCCAGCGCCTTGGCGTAAAGCGCTTCGGCGGCCAACTGGTCACCGCTGGCAGCATCATCGTTCGCCAGCGCGGTACCAAGTTTCACGCCGGCGAAAACGTTGGCGTCGGCAAGGATTACACCCTATTTGCACTGACCGACGGACACGTCAGCTTTAGGACCAAGGGTCCCTTGGGACGCAAGTACGTCAGCATCACTCAGGCTTCTGCAAACTGAAGCCACGAAAAAGCTCAACCCTTTTTCACGCACGAAAAGCCTCGTCCCTGACGGGGCTTTTTTGTCAGGATAACCATGAAATTTGTTGATGAAGCGGAAATTCGAGTCGAAGCCGGAGATGGCGGCAATGGCTGCGTAGGCTTTAGGCGAGAAAAATATATTCCGTTTGGCGGACCCGATGGAGGAGATGGGGGGGACGGCGGCAGCGTGTTCCTTGTTGCTTCCTCCAACCTCAATACCCTCGTGGATTTCCGCTATCACGGCGTTTATCGCGCCGAGCGGGGGCAGAATGGCTCCGGCAACAACTGCACCGGGCGAGCGGGTCAGGATTGTTATGTGCAGATTCCCACCGGAACCCAAATCTCCGACGCCGAAACCGGTGAAGTTCTGGGCGACCTGACACAGGAAGGCCAGAACTTGATGGTGGCTCGTGGCGGCTGGCATGGGCTGGGCAACACACGATTCAAAAGCAGCACCAATCGTGCGCCACGCCAATCCACGCCAGGCAAGCCCGGCGAGAGGCGGCAACTTCATCTTGAGCTCAAGGTCATCGCCGATGTCGGCCTGCTAGGACTCCCCAATGCCGGCAAATCCAGCTTAATCCGGGCTGTCTCGGCCGCACGCCCCAAAGTCGCCGACTACCCGTTCACCACCCTGCACCCAAATCTTGGTGTAGTCCGCGTGGACGAACAACGCAGCTTCGTAATGGCCGACATCCCCGGCCTGATCGAAGGTGCCGCCGAGGGTGCCGGACTAGGCATCCAGTTCCTGAAACACCTATCCCGAACCAGCCTGCTCCTTCATGTCGTCGATGTCATTCACCACGAAGGGGAGGACAGTCCCGTCGACTCGGCCAGAAAGGTCATTGAGGAACTGAAAAAATGGGGTGCAGGGCTCGACGAAAAGCCGCGATGGCTGGCCTTGAATAAAATTGATTCACTGCCACCCGAAGCAGTCGATGCGTACTGCACCGCCATTACCCAGGCACTGAACTGGACCGGCCCCACCTTTAAAATCTCGGCACTGGATGGAACCGGACTGCGCGACCTGACTTTCAAGGTGATGGAACTACTGGAAAATCAGCGAGAGAAGGAAAATGCAGAGGAGGAGTGAATTTGCTGGCGCACGCCGGGTCGTCGTCAAGATTGGCAGTGCTTTATTGACGGGCGACGGTCGTGGCCTGGACATCTCCGGTATCTCTGGATGGGTCAAACAAATCGCAACAATACGCCAAAAAGGCGTCGAAATCGTATTGGTGTCTTCAGGCTCGGTAGCCGAGGGCATGTGTCGGCTAGGATGGTCGACCCGGCCGCATGCTTTGCACGAATTACAGGCAGCGGCCTCTGTCGGCCAAATGGGCCTGGTTCGTACCTATGAGGCCCTATTTGAACAGCACGGGCTGCTCACCGCACAAATCCTGCTGACTCACGACGATCTCTCCAACCGACAGCGCTACCTTAACGCCCGAGGAACGCTGCTGACACTGCTGGAATTGGGCGTTGTTCCCATCATCAACGAAAACGACACCGTTGCCACAGAGGAAATCCGCTTTGGCGATAACGATACGCTCGGTGCGCTGGTTGCGAATCTGCTGGATGCCGACCTTCTGATCATCCTGACCGACCAGAAGGGGCTTTATGAGCGCGATCCAAGAGTGGATCCCACGGCAAAACTGGTCAATGCAGCGAGCATCAATGACGAACGACTCAGCGAAATGGTGGGAGAAAGCCGAAGCGGCCTTGGCCGGGGTGGCATGATTACCAAGCTGAGTGCAGGACGCCTCGCCTCGCGCTCAGGCGCGGGCACCATCATCGTCTCAGGCAGGGAGGCCGGGGTAATTAATCGGGTATTCAGCGGCGAAGAAATCGGCACCTTCCTGATCCCGGACACCTCTCCCCTGCTCTCCCGCAAACGCTGGCTGGCAGGACAGCTCAAGCTTAAAGGAAAATTGATTATCGACGAGGGCGCTGCACGAATGCTGCGTGAAGCTGGCAAAAGCCTGCTCCCCATCGGCACCATCGGCGTAAACGGACATTTTGACCGTGGCGATCTGGTTGCCTGCGTGGATCCGCAGGAGCGCGAAATTGCGCGCGGGCTAGCCAACTATGGATCAGAAGAAACCAGACGGCTACTGGGCCAACCCAGCCATAATATCGAGGAACTTCTCGGGTACGTCGATGAGCCTGAACTCATCCACCGAGACAATCTCGTGCTGGTTTAGGTGCGCCTAAACCAGCACGATTAAGCAGCGAATTAGGCCGCCTTTAAAGCGAGCGCCTTGACACGGGCATTGAGCCGACTCTTGCTACGAGCCGCCTTGTTCTTGTGAATCAACCCCTTATTCACGGAAGAGTCGATAATCGGAACCGCCGCACGAAAGGCCGCTTGAGCCTCTTCAAGATTGCCCGAATCCACCGCAAGCAGAACTTTTTTGATGAAAGTGCGCAGACGGCTCCGCATGGCGGCATTGTGGGCGCGATGTTTCTCGGACTGAATAGCGCGTTTTTTTGCTGAAGCGATGTTAGCCAAGGCTTGAACCTCTAAATTCCTGAAGGATAATCGAACTGGCTATTCTCTTTGGAAAGCGTTCAATAGTCAATCAGCAATGCACGGGTTTTACCTGTAAAGCCCAAGAAATTCAGCGGGCACCCCTCCCACCTCAGGTTAAAAAGCTACAACACATCAGCAATCCGGGAAACACTGAAGCCTGTAGTACAATTTTGAGAGGCATGTGGAGCCGATAGGTGACACTATCGATGGACTGCCGATGCTGCCAACCTGCTCGGTCGCCGCAGACCGGACATAAGGCGGACGCATACGATCATGAGGGCAGACAACCGTTCATGCGAATTCAATGGGGTGATACGTGGAACAACCGAATCCATCTAGCGAGCCGAATCCCGAGAGCAACTCGAAGCCCAACGCCAGCAAACGCTCATCGTTAGGTGCCTGGGTACTGGGCGGGGTTGGCGCGGCTCTGGTAACGGCATTTTTCGCGGGAAGACATGTGTTGCCTTTTGGCATTGCCGTTCCCTCTTACCTGGAAGGCGAAGCAAGTACCGCCGTAGATCCCCGGGATCCAGTATTCATCGAAGGCGTCGGGTTGGGAACCCGGCTGATCAGGGCAGAATTACGTGATGAAAGCGGTCAGATTTTGGCCGAAGCGAGTAACCAGACCCGTTTCCATCCTGAAATCAAACTTGAGTTCGGCAAGAAGTACACCCTGTCGGCTACAGCCGAACGTCCTTGGCTCAACCAGAAGGGCTCGAAGGCAGCGAAGTTCACTACCGTCAGCCTCCCGCAAATCGAGAGCACCGCACGACAGGAACTCGGCCCCGATGGAACACTCCATCTGAAATTTTCCGAGCCCGTCGGAGCGATCACAGCAAACAGTGATCTAAAACTGACGACTAAACCTGATGAAAAAAGACAAAACTTTACGCTTCAAGCGGATATCTCAAAGATAAACCAGGGACAGACCTACAATGTTGAGGTCAACTGGGAGACACATACCGGTGTGCCACTGCCAGCCTTCAATGTCGAAGTCAGCACAGCACCGCCGCTGACCGCCTTGATAGTGACCAGCGGCATGAGTAACCTTGGCCTGGCCATGCCGGTTCAAGTCGAATTCAGCGAGCCCGTTCGTGAGCGTGAAAAAGTAACCGATCACATCAAAATCAGCGCACAAGATGGACAACCCATTCAAGGCAAGTGGCTATGGTTCGGTAAACAGCGCATACAGTTCAGGCCGCACCCTGCCTGGCCAGCCCGCGACACAATCAGTGTCAGCATCGATCCGGCCGGCATGAAAAGCGCTCGCGGCGGCTTTCTTGCCCATCCCGTCAACGCCAGTTTCAGCACCGGCCCGGACAAACGGATCGAGGTTTATCTGGACAAGCAACGAGTCAACGTAATCGAAAACGGTGAGGTCATCAAAACGTTGAAAGCCAGCACCGGCAAATCAAAAACACCTACCGTAACGGGCTCTTTCTATATTTATGCCCGCTTTCCGACCAAGACCATGCGGTCTACCGGCAAGAAGCCAGGCCAGCCAGGCTACTACGAAGTCAAGGATGTTCCTTATGCCCAATACTTCCATGAGGGTTATGCCTTTCATGGCGCCTTTTGGCATAACCGCTTTGGCCAACCCGCCAGTCATGGTTGCGTGAACCTCGCGACCCGCAAAAAGAATGGGCGCAAGGACGTCAACGAAGATGCCGGCTGGCTTTATCACTGGGCATCATTGGGCGTACCGGTCACGGTTCATCGCACCTCGCCGGCACAGAACAAGATCGCCACCACGCAATAAGTCGTCACAACTCCTTCAAAAAACCAGGCCCGACGTTGATGCCGGGCTTTTTTCTCAATGTCATCTACCAAAAGTGGGCACGCAGCTACTCAAATCCACCGCGCTGGTTGGCGGATTGACCTTGATCTCGCGCATTCTGGGTTTTGTCCGGGACATGGTGATAGCCGGATTTTTCGGTGCGAGCGCGGGCACCGATGCCTTCTTCGTCGCATTCAAAATACCCAACTTCTTAAGGCGGCTTTTTGCAGAGGGCGCCTTCGCCCAGGCTTTCGTCCCCGTCCTATCCTCGGTGAGAGAGAAGCAGGGAGACGCATCCGCCCATGACTTCATCTCCCGCGTCAGCGGGAGCTTTGCACTTGTTTTGAGCCTGCTAACGGGCGTCGGCCTGGTCGCCACACCCTGGCTGATCTGGCTGTTTGCTCCGGGATTTCACGACAAGCCAGAACAATATGGCCTAAGCGTCGAGCTGTTACGCATCACATTCCCCTATCTGTTTTTCATCTGCCTGACCGCTCTTTCGGGAGGGGTGCTCAACACCTGGAATCATTTTGCCATCCCCGCCTTTACTCCCGTCCTGCTGAATTTGAGCATGATCACGGCGTCGATCTGGCTGGCACCGTTATTCGACCAACCCATCCATGCACTCGGCTGGGGCGTGTTCGCAGCAGGCGCTCTGCAACTGGCCTTCCAACTGCCCGCCCTTCATCGTCTCGGGCTGTTGACCTGGCCCCGGGTTGATTTCAAAAACACCAATGTCCAGCGCGTGCTACATCTGATGGCCCCGGCCATTTTTGGCGCCTCGGTAGGGCAGCTGAACCTGCTCATCAACACGCTGATCGCCTCCTTGCTGGTCACCGGCAGTATCTCCTGGCTTTACTACTCCGATCGTTTGGTAGAATTCCCGCTCGGAATTTTTGGTGTGGGCTTGGGCACCGTCATCCTGCCCCATCTATCCCGCAGTCAGGTGCGCCAGGATGCCGATCATTTTTCGCACTCCATAGACTGGGCGCTACGCTGGCTTCTACTGATTGGACTACCAGCCACCCTGGGACTGATCCTTCTGGCGGAACCTTTGATGTATACCTTGTTTCAATACGACAGATTCACACCAGAAGACACACAGATGGCGGCCCGCAGCCTCATGGCCTACGGAATCGGCCTGATGGGGTTTCTGAGCGTAAAGATTCTGGTACCCGCCTTCAGTGCCCTGGAGGATCTTCGCACCCCGGCCCGTTTTGGCATTTATGCGGTCATTGTCAACCTGATCCTGAGCGTCACGCTGGCGCTGTGGTTAGCGCCACCGGGATGGGCACACGCGGGACTCGCCCTCGCCGCCTCCCTCGCCTCGCTGTTCAACGCGGCATTACTGCTCATAACGCTGCACAGACAAAATGTCTACCGCCCGCAACCTGGTTTCACGGCTTTTGCCTTTCGGTCGCTGCTAGCTAATATCAGCATGGGTGCGTTACTAGTAGGCGCGACGCGATGGTTCACCTGGCAGGAAATTTCAGCCAGCGGGCGCGTTGTTCAGCTCGGCGCCTGTATCGTCCTGGCCCTCTTTGTCTACGGCATGACTTTACTGGTATCCGGACTCCGTCCCCGGCACTTGATGCTGGCCGGGAACAACTGAGCCTATCCATCGATGCGACTCGCCCTTGGCCTCCGATCTCCCCACCTGCCACCGAATGGCTGCGTCGCCACCATAGGCAACTTCGATGGCGTTCACCTCGGGCACCGGGCCGTCATTGACCGGCTTGCCACCCAAGGGCGCGAGCGGAACCTTCCCGTCTGTGTAGTGCTGTTCGAACCGCAACCCCGCGAGTTCTTCGATCCCGGAAACGCCCCGCCGCGACTGATGCGTCTCCGCGAAAAAGTCGACCGCCTTTCCGAACTGCCCGTCGACTACACCCTGATCCTGCGCTTCAACCGTGCCCTGGCCAGCATGGCACCCGGTGACTTTATCCAGAACATCCTCATTCATGCGTTGGGTGTCCGTCACCTGGTGGTTGGCGATGACTTCCGCTTCGGCAGACGACGGGAAGGGGACTTCAACCTCCTCAGACAGGCGGGACTCCGGGCAGGGTTCGAGGTCGCCGATACCGCTTCGGTGCTCATTGACGGTGAAAGAATCAGCAGCACACTGATTCGTGAAGCGCTACTGGGGGGTGATCTGGCCAGAGCCGCACGACTGCTTAGCAAACCCTATGAAATCTGTGGTCGGGTCATCCATGGCCAGAAACGTGGCCGATTGATGGGATTCCCCACTGCCAACCTCTTGATGCAGCGTAAAAACACTCCAATCCAGGGCGTGTTTGCCGTTACAATGCGCGGCCTGAGCGAGCGCCCATTAGCCGGCGTGGCGAATGTCGGAATACGCCCCACCATGGCCGGCGACGAGACCGTGCTACTGGAAACCCATTTACTGGATTTCAACCGGGATATTTATGGCAAGCGCGTCGAAGTCGAATTTCACCATAAGCTGCGGGACGAACGTCGGTTCAACGACATCCCCGAACTCCGCGCCCAGATCGAAAAGGACATAAAGGCCGCACGCGCCTATTTTGCCGGCCACCCGAACCACCCGAGCCCTGAACCATGACCGCTGACTACAAAGCCACGCTGAATCTTCCCGCCACCGATTTCCCCATGAAGGGCAACCTGCCGCAACGGGAACCGGAGCAGCTCGAACGCTGGCAGGCCCTGGATATTTACGGCAAGCTCCGCGAGGCACGGCGGGGCCAACCCACATTCGTACTCCATGACGGCCCGCCCTACGCCAATGGCGAAATTCACATCGGTCATGCCGTCAACCAGGTACTCAAGGACATCATTGTCAAAAGCAAAGGCTTCGCCGGCTTCGAGGCTCCCTATGTCCCCGGCTGGGATTGTCACGGCCTGCCCATCGAACTGAGGGTCGAAAAGAAAATCGGCACGGCCGGAGTCAAGGTAGATGCCGGTACATTCCGCACCGCCTGCCGCGAGTACGCGGCCCGGCAGGTGGATACCCAACGGAAGGAGTTCATCCGGCTCGGCGTGTTTGGCGACTGGCAGACCCCCTATCTGACCATGGATTTTCGCTTCGAAGCCGACATCGTGCGCGCCCTGGGTCGTATTCATGCCAACCACCACTTGGTCAAAGGTGCCAAGCCGGTCCACTGGTGTACCGACTGCGGCTCGGCGCTGGCGGAAGCCGAGGTCGAATACGAGAACAAACACTCACCTGCCATTGACGTGCGTTTCCGCGTCGCCAGCGAGGAAACCCTGCTGGCCCGTTGCCACAGCATTCCGGGTCACGCCGGTCATGGGCCCATTTCCATCGTCATCTGGACTACGACACCCTGGACGCTCCCCGCCAATCAGGCCGTAGCACTCGGGCCCGATGTCGATTACGCCCTGGTGGAATGCCCCGGCCAGAGTGAGCGCCTGCTCATTGCTGAAGCCCTCATGAAAGATGCCATGATTCGTTGGGGCATCGAAAACTATCGTGTCGTGGCCTATGCCACCGGTTCCGCCCTGGAAGGACTGGCGCTCAAGCATCCGTTTTATGATCGTGAAGTTCCTGTCATCGTCGGCGAGCACGTGACGCTGGATGCAGGTACCGGGGCCGTCCATACCGCGCCCGGCCATGGTCAGGAAGATTACGTCGTCGGCCAACGCTACCATCTGCCGGTGGAAAACCCCGTGGGTGATGACGGCAAGTTCCTGCCCAGCACCGGACTGTTCGCCGGCGAACACGTTCTCAGCGCCAATCCGCATGTGATCGAAGTCCTCAGGCAACACGGCACTCTGGTACACGAAGCGCGGATCGAGCACAGCTACCCGCATTGCTGGCGGCACAAGACAACGGTCATATTCCGCGCCACGCCGCAGTGGTTTATCGCCATGGACAAGCACCAGCTCCGCCAGCAGGCGCTGACAGAAATTGGCAAGGTCGAATGGATTCCCGACTGGGGCCAGGCCCGTATCGAGGGCATGGTCGGCAACCGCCCCGACTGGTGCGTTTCCCGCCAGCGGACCTGGGGTGTTCCCATCGCCCTGTTCGTACACAAGGAAACCAGCGAACCGCATCCCGACAGCCAGAACCTGATCGAGCAGATCGCCCAACGCATTGAACAACGTGGCATTGATGCCTGGTTCGACCTCGATCCGGCCGAGCTGCTGGGCACCGAGGCCACCCATTACAAAAAAGTCACCGATACCCTGGACGTGTGGTTCGACTCCGGCGTCACCCACTTCTGGGTGCTCAATCGTCGGGAAGCGCTTGGGTACCCGGCCGATCTGTATCTGGCAGGTGCCGACCAGCACCGGGGCTGGTTTCAGTCCTCCTTGCTGAC